>CAZHNH010000001.1:0-8599 GCA_964533695.1 uncultured Nitrosopumilales archaeon
GTAGCCGCGGCGGACGGACATAGGGGGCGTGCTAATGGCTGATGCCTCCCTTGCACCCCATTGATGAAAACCATCATTCTCCGGTGGGCGGCAGCAAGCCCTTCCATCGTTCGCAATAATAGTAGAGCTCAGAACTGACACTCCTGCTCGCTGCGGGTTTGATCACTCGAACAACCTCGAAGCGTCTCTTGAACTCGTCGCGAACCTCACGGGACCGCTCTCCTTCGAAGAGCTTGAAGAATCCCGACCCACTGCTTCGGAGAATCTGTTCGGACAATTGAAGGACCCTCAGGGTAAGGTCTACCTGCTTCCCCTGGTCAAGGTCCCATACGCCAGACACTGACGGGGCGAGGTCTGAGAGGACGACATCAGCGGCCCTCCCGTTGAGGGCGTTCAACACCACCGGTCCCACCCTAGGGTCGTGTACGTCCATCGTTAGAGTGCGGAGGTTCTCGCCTCTAAGACGGACTGCGTTGATGTCGACTCCTACCACGAGACCCTCTCCTCCGACGATCTCCGCTGCGACCTGCATCCAGCCCCCCGGCGCCGAGCCGAAGTCTACAACCCTGTCGCCTACCCCTATGAAGTGGTACTTCTCCGTGGCCTGGATGAGCTTAAAGGCGGCCCTGCTCTTGTAACCCTGTTCCTTTGCGAGCCTCCTGTAGAGGTCGCGCCTTGCTTCGTGGAGCCTCACCTGCTATACTGACCTCTTGAATGGGAACGAGCCGGATTACTCTGGTGGGACCGGGGGCGCTGCTGTGGCGGATGATGATGCGGCGGCGGCGACAGAGGCGGCGGTAATAGCGATATCTGAAATGGACTGGCTGCCTGCCGTCCTGGCTTCACCGATGACCCAAGGCCCGAGCCACGGGCAGGCGTAGGGACTGATCTGGCCGTCGACAGAGCACTTCGACTCAAACTGGCAGACTATGCAAGGCGCCTTCTCGATAGACGCCATGTCTGTGGGAAACCGCAGCGGAGTCAGCTTGTACGTCCACCTCCCTTCTTCGAGGACCTTCACACGTCCAATGAGCCCGCGTCTCTCCAGCCTGATCGCCAGCCTCGAGCCGTCCCGACTTGTGAGCCCCAGTTCCTTCCATATCTCGCTCTGCAAGACGCCGTCCCGCCCGCGCTCGACAACCAGCTTGTATACCCTGGAAGTGAGGTCGACCAGTTCCTCCTCGGTCCTCTCCATGGGGCGCGCGGGCTCCTCCACCGCCTTCTTCTTCTGCTTCGGAGCCTTCAGAGATGCGAGCTGTTGGGCAGCAGTTTTGGCCATGGCGGCTCTGCGCATAGGCGCCGCCACTGACTCCTTCAGCTTCGGCTTTTGTTTCGATTCCTGTTTTGCCTTCGTCATTTCGCTCCACCGAACTCCTGTCGTATAACGAAGTTGTCGAGGATCTCCCTGCACCTGTTCCTGACGGTGACTTCTGTGATCTCCGCTGACTCTGCCACCTCTCGCTGAGGGAGGTGGACGCCGAGGAGGACGGACGAGAGATACACATAGGCCGCCGCGAGCCCCGCCGGCGCCTTGCCGCTCGATATCTTCGAATCGCTCGTCTCGCGCGAGAGGGTGAGGGCGAGGTGCTCCACCTTAGGGTCGATCTTGGCCGTGTTGATCAGCTTGGAGATGTACTTCTGAACTGATGGTGGAGGGATGTAATCCTTCTCTACGTCCTTCAGCACCAGCCGGAAGTACCTGGCGACGCTCCCCCTTTCCATCCCTGCCGCGCGGGCGACTTCCTTGAGCGTCCTCTGGACCCCGCACTTCCTGCAGGCGAGGTAGACGGTGGCGGCAGTCATCCCTAGAATCGACTTGCTCTTTGCAACCTTCATCTTAGCTGAGACCCTGTAAATCTGAGCCGCCGTTTCTGCCACGTTGCTTGGAAGATTCAGCGCAGCACAGAGCTCGCTTATCTTCGAAAGGACGTTCGATAGACTCCTCTCTTCGCTGGTTATCGTACGTGAACGGCTCTGCCACTTCCGCAACTTGTCGAGTGAAGCACGCATCACCGGATTGAGCGATTTTCCGTGCGAATCGCGCATCGACCTATCTATGTCCGTGCTAAGCCCCATGTCGTGGAAGGCCAACGATGTTGGGGCACCCACTCTCACCCTCTTGTTCTTGTCTTCTAGATCCAGCGCCTTCCATTCAGGTCCCTGATCTGCTGGTGCGGATGTAGTAAAACCGCAGCTTTTGCAAAAGAGCTCTCCTTTGTCTCTGTCCTCGTTCAGCTTGTTGCCACAGACAGGACAAGAATTGATGAAGCTGTCGTCTCCCCTTGCACTCCAGAGCATGGCGGCATGTCACCTTTCTACAAATGCTGCGTCGCCTGGCCGCCCGACTTTGGCGCCTGGGACGACAGCAACCGAAGCGTACGGTGCTCTTACAGGTCCTATCAACTCGACCACTCGGCCGAGCTTCCTTCTCTTCTCATCGAGTATGGTGACCCCCGGGCGAACCTCCGCCGAGAGACGCACGATGAGCCTGCCGCTCTTTGCTTGATGTAACAGAACGCCTACTTGAAACAAGATTTGCTGTCGACTGCAATCCTACCTTTAAACCTTCGCAAGTATCCTGCGTTTTTTTCAGAACCTAATGGGTACGTCCCTGCTGTTTGCGTTGTTGCTGTGGCTGTTGCTTCTTCTGTGCCAGCCCCCTGACGACCGAGAGTTCCTTCGCGATCGTCATCACGAGCCCTTGTTTCGGCTTAGACTTCGGGACAGACACGAACCCTGACTGTCTTGTTGGCGACAGTGGGAACTGAGCGGGCTGGGTTACAGACTCGATCTTAAGCCTCTTGCATGCCTCCCCCAATTCTTCCAACGTTGGCGATCTCGTTGCGGAATGCATCGGGACCCTTCTACCTTCTCTCCGCTTGAGTTCTGAATTAAAGTAGTCAAGCCAGATTACCTGTCGCTCGTACTCCTTCAACAGTGCCCACCTCTACGACGTAAGAGTCCATTGCAGCCTAAGATTGTATCAGGTGAACGGGTCACGCTCAAGGAGTTAGCTTACTTCTGTTTTGATGTCAATATGGCGTTTACGACCCCGTCGTCAGTCGGCCGCGAGGTGACTATGGCTTCACCTGCTTCTGTCTCAATAACTGCCCCCAGAGTTATGACCCCTCTGCGTTCATAGTCTCTGTTTGCTGGGCTCTTCTTTACTCTCAGAATCTTTGACTTCACTGCTTTGCCTTTCGAGTCCGACACGTTAGCGGTGTCTGCGAAGACCAATCCGGTAGATAGGTTTCCACCTCGTCGCCTAGACTGTCTCTTCGATGGCGCTCCGACAATTGGCTCGATAGGATAACCGTCTCGTTCGAAAGCCCTCCTTCCCCTTGACGGCTTAGACTTCCCCCCTGTCGCCCTTCGCTTAGTGAGGTTTTCGAGTGGTCGAGGCACGCCTGTACCCTTCAGATGACGCCTTTCTCTGGCACATGTTAAGCGTTTTGCCGGAAGTCGTAAGTGTCCCTCGTAAGTGTCCTCGGACTATAGGTTAGGGTCCCCGTCACGCATACTGCAGCGAAACCGCATTCGACTCAAGTCGGGAGATTGTTCGTTCGACGGTCATGTCAAGGACAACTTCAGCAATGTCCCTTGCATACTCCACGATGTTCTTCTGAGAATCCATGAGCAAGTGCAGCATGTAGTAGGTTCGACTGTCACTCCTTCTAATCGAATCCAGCATTCCAGCTTCCATGACCACAAATCTCTTTGACTTTTCAACGACTAAACCCGCTCCCTGATGGTCCCGCTTGAAGAGCGAGAGCAACGCTTCTTCCACCAACTTCCATGCACCTTGGTTCAATGAAGAGAAGTGCAGGATGGCCTGCTTTGTAATGGCTCCCTTAAGATCGCCTGTAACGCCTAGCAGGATTTGGGCATGATGAGTCATACGCTCCAGGTTCCTCGCTATGAGTATGTAGCCCAGCGTGTCACGGTTCCCAAAGCGAAGCTCCGGTGGAGCACCCTGATTGAGAGAGAGGTTAAGCTGCCGAGTCACATAGAATTTGAACCTCTTGACATCGTCATGTCTTTGAGAAAGGGAATCGGCAGGGACTTGGCTGCCATTTTCCAGGACGGACGTCGCATCGTTCATGAGCGATTCGAACACGGATAGCATTTTCTTGAGAGCTCCTTCCACGCCAAGGTCAGAATATCCGAGAAGTACGTGAAAGGATAGGGCATTACTAGACTCTGCAATGCTCTCGGTCCCGATGAGTGCCCGCCTAACAGCATCCTTGAGAACAATCTTCTCTGTGGAAGTTAACAGCCCGCCCTTCGCCACCACGGTAATCTTTCTAAACCCAAGGACGTAAAGGGACACTATCCTCCTGAGAACATCCTCTTGCGAGTCATCATTATTCATCATGATAACCGCCTCGCCGCCGGAAGCTTGCGCCAGACCGGTCGGCGCCTGCACAAGGAGGGCTGCAGAGTTGAGCTTCGTGATGGTGACCTCCGAGCCCTGCTTCAAGCCGATTTCCCTCACCCATTTCTTCGGCAATGCGACCATGCAGGACGACTTACCCGTTACCTGGACCTTCCTCCTTTCTCTTTCGTGCCTGTCTACCATCCATATTCCTCCTATCTAGCTCGGGCAGCCCAGACTTACCACTAAATACAAATCCGTTAGAGAACACTGAGACAACAATACTGGACATTTCTGCCCAATATTACATATAGTAGATACCCGGTCAATAGTTCTTGCTTGTTCTTCATGATAATAGGAGGGGCCCGGCCGGGTTCCGGCCAGGGCTAACTCATACCGTATGGTGTGCTATTTGATGGTTAGGGTTGCGGTCTTCGTGCTACGCACGTTGTTTGCGTCTCCCGGATAGGACGCAGTCAGCGTTACCGACCCGGCTGTAGAGGAGGTTATGGTAGTGCTGCAAGAGCTTGTTGTCTTGGATGAGCCCAGTGGAGCCAAGATACAGGTTGCGCTGCCAGAGATCGCACCAGATCCTCCAGTCTGGGAGACTGTCACGGTCCCGGTCGGCGCGTAACCCTTTATGGTGATCTTGCAGGTTGCCGTTTGACCAGTGCCGCTCAGTTTGGATGGGCTGCATGCCAGAGTGGTCGTGCTTGTCGCCTGTGCCACGGTTAGGCTTGTTGCCGCCACGGACGGGGCGTTGTTGAGGTCACCTGAGTATAGCGCCTGTATTGTCTCCGAGGGGGAGGTTGATTGGGTGGTGAAGGAAACAGTGCACTTTCCGCTCTTGGGTATGGGACACGAAGTCTTGGTGAACGTGCCTGCAGCTGTGCTCGACCAGATGAAGCTGCCCGTTGGGGCGCTTCCACCAGTGAGTGCCGCTGTGCATGAGACTGCCTTGCTGCCCACGACGATGGAAGTGGACTTGCACGTTACGGTAGACGAAGTGGATGGGATGAACGATGCGCCGTTATAGTTGATCGAGGCAATTAATGCCATGTCGTTTTGTATGACTGCCGCGGGCAATGGTGCGTACTCGAGGCTGGCCGCATACGACTGGCCTTGGGTCACTGTCCAGTATAGGAACTGGACGGCGTCGTAGGCCAATCCTTGGGTCCAAGCGCTGCCTCCTGATGTTCCCAGGTCTTGGTTCGCCCACGCGAAGACGTAGGTGTAGGTCGATATTGGGTAGGATGCTGCGCCAGGAGCGTCAACGATTGTGTACGTAGGGTTTGTAGCCAGTATACTCGCGTCTGCTGCTGCCGCCGCGGTAGCGCCAGCGGGGAGTGGAAGTATGAAGTTCCCGGCCGAATTCTGGACTGCTGCGTACACGAGTCCTGAACCAATAGCATAAGCTGTTTCACCATAACCAATCGCGCCATTGGTCGATGAAACCAGCCCCGCCACACCACCTGTTCCCTTTGCAGAGAATTCTGACGACGGGAAATTGGTAGGTGAAGTGGAACCTGCCTTGTAGCCGTCTGCTGTCCAGTTTCCGTCGACCCTGCCGAAGTAGGTGGTCAGGGCAAAACTTGTGCCGCTGCCGTCAGATCTGTGGACGACGGTAATCGGGTACTTTGCCAAGTCTGCTATCTGAGCCGAGCTGAGGCCCTTGTTGATTGCCAGAATCTGAGGGGCGTTCCAAGCTTTGATGTTCTGCAGGAAGATTTCGCAGATGATGTCTCCCGTCAGGTTTAGAGTCCCACGGAAACCGGGGATGTTGTAGAAGATGGACACAGGTGCAAGGCCGTCAACGACCTGCACAATGGGGTCTGCGCCTGCGAGGCCAGTCACTGGCGGGCTATTCGTCGGCGTTACAACGTCTCCTTGAGAGTTGACTGTTGCAAGCCCGTTCGCCGGTATCGGGGCATCACTGTACCCGAGGCTGAAGACGTCGCTTAACATGTTATTCGTTCCCGACGTGCTTCCCACTGCTTGGTAGTTTACCGAAACAGCACCCCCTGTGTATGAATTGAAAGCAGTCTGCCAGTCAGCCATCATTGGAGCTATTAGCGTTGAGCCGCCGACTGAGAGGGTTGTCGGAGTGTAAGTATTGGAAGCTGCAACCGCCGTGGGGGCCATGGCAACTGCAGACATAGCAAACAAGAATAGAGTTAGAAGCGTAGCAACGAGTGTTCGTTTGTGGAGTTTGATTTTTTCACTTATCATTGTATTCAAAAGAACGTGGGCTATTGTGATGGGATAAGACTTCGCAACCTGATATACAAAATTAATTGTGGAGTAAATATTATATTGATTTCATGCCGGCAGAAAGATAATTGTGAGGGTCTCTACGGCAGCCGCTCTACGTCAGCAATTCATTCTGGCCAGGGACTGAATCGCGACATCCGTGAGATACAATCCAGGTGAGGAATCAAATTCTTGCAACTGCCTTCACACAATTGGAATCTTGTAGCATAGCTGAGAACCGGACCTGATCAATTCCTATGTCGCTTCGTCTGCAAAGATTGCGACTGGAATTATTCACTCAGGAATAGAATTTCTTGGTTCTTGTCGCGACCCGCACAGCCAAGTTGATGCCCATGACAATGACGATGAGAATCAAGGCTGAACCCCAAGCAAGAGTCTTCCAGTTATTGTAAGGCGAGGTAGCGTAGTAGAAAATGTAGTAGGTCAATGAAGCGATTGGATGCCCCTGACCAGCATACCACAGTTCACTGATTCCAGCGCTTAAGAGGAGTGGAGCGGTCTCTCCCGTTATGCGGGCAATTGCAAGGAGACACGCAGTAGCTATGCTTCTCTTCGCAACACGAACCATTAGGAGTGCGATTCGCCAGTTTCTGACCCCCAGCGCGTGTGAAGCCTCGCGGAGTGAATTGGGTACCGCATTTAGGGCTTCGGCAGATGTGTTCGAAACTATCGGAATCATTATCGACCCGAGGGCGACGCTCCCTGCAATGACAGAGTAACCGTGCAAGGGGATTACGACTAACTCGTAGACCAGCACGCCAGTGACTATGGAAGGGATTCCAGCCAGCACGTCGCCAAGAAACCTTATGGACGAGCCGTACCAATTTCTTTCCCCATATTGGGTAACATAGATTCCCGAGACAATTCCGATCGGAATCCCGATGGCGCTGGATTGCGCGACGAGGAGGAGTGTCCCCTGGATCGCGTCTCCCATTCCTCCCGGGGCGCATTTGGAGCCCAAGAAGCACGGCGGAGGGGGCAGTTTGGTGAAGAAGTCGACATTGATCGCTGCGAAGCCTTTGTAAGCGACGTCCCCTAGAATCGCTACCAGTGGTACGACTGCGATCGCAACGGCGGCGAAGGTGAATGCAAAATACAGCCTGTCGTAAATGAATCTCCTAGGCCTCAAACGTAGCTCGATGCCTCCCGTCCCCTGATGAACCGTCTTATCATGAATCTCCCAAGAAAGCTGGCGGTAAAGGAGACTGCGAGCAACACGAGTCCGGCTTCAATGAGTGCTGAGAGGTTGGTGGGTGACGAAGCCTCGCTGAACTCGTTGGCTATGAGGCTCGCCAAGGTGTATCCGGGCCCGAAAAGCGAGGACGACACGACGAATGCATTACCAATAAGCATCACTACGGCCATTGTCTCCCCGAACGCCCTCGCGAACCCGAGGAAGATTGCCGCTATGATGCCGGAACGCGCGTAGCTCATTACTGACATGTTGATGGCCTCCGATTTGGTTGCGCCAAGGGCATAGGCGGCTTCCCGTTGAGACGAAGGCACGGCTAGAAGGGCGTCCCTCGAGATTGCAGACACAATGGGTATAATCATTATGGCGAGAATGATGCCCGCGGTCAATACGCTCACCGGGGCGAATGAGCAAGGGGAGAAGTTGGCTGGACAGCTGAATAGTGGTAAGAAACCGACGTAGCGCTCGATACTTGGGTAGATGTATGCATCGAGGAAGGGAGAAAAGACGAAAAGTCCCCATAGACCATAGACCACGCTCGGCACAGCCGCCAGCATCTCAACCAAGAACGAGAATGCTGATCTAATCGCACCCGTTGAAATTTCAGATAGGAAGACGGCAACGCCGATGCTTATCGGCACTCCGATGCACAGGGCAATCGCAGACGTTACGAGGCTTCCCCAAAGTTCAGGGTACACACCGTAGACGTTCGAAATCGTATTCCAAGTCGAGGTGAGTACGAAGGAGAATCCATCCTGAAG
>CAZHNH010000002.1:0-7055 GCA_964533695.1 uncultured Nitrosopumilales archaeon
CTGGTCTTGTTTGTTGAACTGCCTCAAAACCTCTAGGATTTTCTTGTGCTTGGTAGAGGCCGTCGCCTTCGGCATATCATTCAATTCTTTCCCTGCCGCCACGACGCCCATGCCTGCGAGGTCCGCTTTCCTGACTAGCTCGGCGTCTTCCGACTTAATGAGTTTCGCGGCTAGAGCCCTCTCCAGCAGATCCTCGGTTATCCATTTGTTCCCATCGTCGGAGGACGCACCTGAAGTCATTAGCAATGATGAACAGTCCTCAGAGATAAGGGCTGCGGCAATTGCACTGCGTAATACCTCGTTGATTTGAGTCCCATAACGAAATCATTGGACCTTTCTAAGAGGATTGGACCAGAACGGAAAATTCGCTGTATTCTGTTCAACCTGTTCATGAACGGTTCAGACTTGTTCACACCAGTTCGAATCAGATCCGAGGTCAGTTCACTAGGTTCATCGGATTCCAGCGTTCAGGGCATTAATGGCTTGCCTTCTTGCGCGGTTTTGGGAGCCAAAAATTCCTGTAGCTAATATATGTCAGAGGGGGTGCATAGCAAAGGTTGGTGGGTAACCGCGAGTGCACCGACCTAAGAAAATACAGAACCGAGGGGTGAACAGGCATGAACACTGAACTGCAGTCTGATCCTTCTCCGTCCCTGGTCCTACATGGACATGCGCAATGAAAGTCCGAGTGGGATCACGGTCCATAGCGGCGATCAGCAACGACAGTAGTGTCTAGATTTTGTTCGGAACTGGTGCTAAGCGGGCCCGGTGGGATTCGAATTCGTGGGCGTTTAAAACGCCTCCCACGACATGCTGGTGACTCCCACAGTCAGTTAAGAGCCAGCCGCTCAAGCCGCTTACGCTCTAACCTGGCTTCCCGCATCTTATTGCTCTGAGCCACGGGCCCGCCGAGGCATGCCGGCAAGGCTCAAGGATATTTACTTTGTTTATGAGAATCACCTCGCTCATGCTTCAATCGTCTCCGTGGCTGCCAGCCGATAAGAGCGAGGCGACTGCGCCGAGTCCATCTGACATCGCTGTCGGATATGACCGACAGGTTCCAAAAAGGAAAACGACTTCTGGCTGTCCCGAACTCCTTATGTGCAGATGTTGTCAATGGAGTCATTCTGATAGGTTGGGGAATTCTTGCCATAAATTCTCTATTGACTGATATACGGGGCTGTGGCTCCCATCGATAGATGGGGCGTTTGGGAAAACTAATCTTCGTAGGTCTAGGCCTCGGCCCTAAAGGGGTCAGCATGGAAGGCCTAGATGAGCTCCGATCTGCCGACGTCGTTTACCTGGAGTACTACACCACACCCCACGAGCCAGCTCTTCTGAAATACTTGCAGAAAGAGATTGGAAGTGAACTCATCATAGTGGACAGAGCTTTCGTCGAAGACGGGAGAATAATTCTGACAGAAGCGGGCAAAGGTGAAAAGGGCAGGAAGGTAGTTTTGGCTTCCCTTGGCGACCCCATGGTCGCGACCACGCACGACGAACTGAGGGCGAGAGCGATACGATTGGGGATCGAGACGAAGGTGGTTCATGCAGCTACAGTTGCCACAGCAGCTGCCGGTTCATCAGGCCTGCACTATTACAAGTTCTCGACAACCATTACTGTCACTCGTGAAGAGGTCGAGAGGCTGGGACAGGTGTACCATACGCTTCATCAAAACCTTCTGAAGGGCGCGCACACACTATTGCTACTTGAGTACGACACTGAAGCTGGGGAAGGCGTGAGTCCTCCGGAAGCCATTGCCGGACTCCTGCGGGCCGAGGAGAACTTCAAGAGAGGAGTGGTGACCGATTCTACGTTCGCACTTGTGCTGTCACGCCTAGGCCGAGAGGACGCGCAACTCGCAGCCGGTACGTTCGAGGAGCTTGAGAAGAAGGCGTTCGGAGAGCCACCACATTCCATCGTAATCCCTGGAAACCTCCATTTCACGGAAAGCGATTCCGTTTCCGCCATATTCGGGATTAACGCAACGAGGGTTAAGGGAAACTCAGATGAGGTCCTCCGCACAGCCCAGACCCTTGTGCCGAAGTATGTCGCTAAGACAAGGCGGGTTCTCGCGTCAGTGAGGCCCAAGCTGCGGAAGGAATACGATATGGTAGTTGAGAACGTGGAACTTTATTTGAGGGATGCCGAGAACTTCCTGGCAAACGGCCAGGACGAGTTGGCGATGCTGAGCGTCGGTTACGCTGAAGGTCTTATAGACTCGCTCACTTTCGCCGGCGTGGTTAAGATAGACTGGTAAAAGACATGGACGAAAAGCGGATTCTCGGGGCGGTTTTCTCCCTCAGCATTAGTGGGCGTCCTCCCACAATTCCTGAGCTTTCCGGGCGGCTCGGGACGGGAGCGGCCGACACCCGAAAGATAGTCAGTGCGTGCAAGAGTAGAGGCCTGTTATCGCTCGTCGGAGGCCGCGTGACATTGACAGTGGAAGGACGCCGCAGGATCAAAGTGGTTTTCATCGGGGGTGGGTTTGAAGTCATTCACAGGGGCCACTTGCACACCATCAGCAGGGCAAAGTGCCTCGGCGACGTACTAGTTGCGGTGCTGGCCCGAGACAGCACAATCAGAACTAGGAAGAGGAGAGAGCCTGTGGCCGACGAGAATCAAAGGCTGCTATTGCTCTCGTCTCTCAGACAAGTGGACGCTGCGATACTTGGTGTCGAGGGCAACATTTACGACACATTGGAGAGAGTGAGGCCGGACGTGGTTGCTCTCGGGTACGATCAACACCACTTGGAATCAGACATCGAACGCGAAGGGAAGGCCCGTGGGATCAGGCTAAAGGTGGTCAGGCTGGACTCGCCGGACCCTCGGATCAAAACGACTGCGTTGTTGAGGGATCTCTAACGGCCCTGCGGACCGTCCAGCTTCTTCTGTAGCCGCTCTAACGATGCCCGCATTGATTCCCGCCTTACTTCTTCTGTCAGCAGCCCTCGTGTGTCTTCTACAAGCATGCGCGCGACGTCGATCTTCCGGCGCGTCCCGTTCACGACGTGGTCGTAAACCGCCATAGGCGAACAGGCCGAATAGAGATCCTCCATTACTCCGAAGTACCTCTTCGCCCTAGACAGCCTGCCCACCATTATCGAATCCAGGACTAGCCTCTTCAGCTCCCCCACTGTGTCTAAGAGGCCGAGCAGGTAGGCCTCTGGAGACGCACCAAGCTCCCTTAACGAAGGGATGGGCTTCCCCCTTGCCAGCGCGAGGACAGCGGAGGCCTCCACATACTCGGTTTCTGGAGAGATGAGATAGCGGGACACAGGCCCCCCACCAGACTTCTTCAGAGAGGCGAGGACCGCCTTCGCGTTTGAGAGTTCCGAGGCGGCATCCTTCACTTTCCCGTGGTGCACATTGATAATTGCCCGCGAGCTTGCGGCGATGACATCTCTGCTCTCTTTCAGGAGCCTGTCGCGCCGCTGGAGCTGGTCGGAAAAGTGGTCCTCCAATGCGCTGAGGGATCGCCTGACGTTATCCATTTGAAACTCCTGTGCCTGTGGTGTCGACGCGCTCGACATAAGCTTACCCTTGCGGGTCAAGCCTTATCTGCGGACATCACACTCGCAGCCTGACTTGAGCAGGGAGGCGAGGATGGCCCTTGCGGAGACAGCTCTCGCCGCTGCGCTTTGGGGAACTTCGTTCCCGGTGATTTCGCTTGGAATTAAGACGGGACTAGACCCATGGGCGTTCGTCTTTCTGCGATTTGCGATTGCCGCGCCAATCCTCCTAGGTGTTGCAGTGGCCCTTGGCAGAAGTGTAACGCCACTGCTGAAGAGCAAGGCGATCTGGGTAATCGGCCTCCTGAACGCCATAGGGTTTCTGTGCCAGTTCGTGGGGCAGAGGTACACGGAGGCATCAGTCGCAGCAATTCTTGTGAACCTGTCCGTCGTCATGGCTGCCGTCGGGGGCGTAGTCTTTCTCGGAGAGAAGCTCGGGATCTCCAAGGTTGCGGGAGTAGCCCTCGCACTCGGAGGGGGCGCGATGATCGCAACAAACGGAGAACTGGCGTCCATTGCGGGGAGCGAGATGTTGGGTTACGCTCTTTATCTGGTAGCAGCCCTTTCTTGGGGCGGTTACATACTGTACTCGAAGAAGAAGACGGACGAGACGCAATGGGACCCGCTTGCTGCGGCCGCCTGCATAGTCGCAGTCACAGCCATACTGGTTCTTCCTCCTGCCCTAGCGTCTGGGTCAATGCCCCGACTGTCTACTGCCTCGGTGACGGCAGTCATCTATACCGCTGTCCTAAATACAGTCGTCCCCTTTGCACTGTATCAGCAGGGACTGAAGTATCTCTCGGCCACTACATCCGCAGTGATGCTCGTCATTGAGATCTTGATTGCTGTGCTTATTTCAGTCGCCTTCCTCGGCGAGACGCTGACGGCGGTAGGCTGGGGAGGCGCCCTTGCTGTCTCAACATCGATAATCCTGGTGTCCAGAGCCGAAGCAGGCGGCAAGAGCTTATCCGTGCGCGTTAAAGACGTCAGCCGAGTAGAGGACGCGTAGTAGTAATTGGTGATCAGCAGGTACGTAAAAGGGCGGGAAAGAGAGTACAGAACGATGGGAATTCTGAAACTGGAAGGCTGGCTTGTCTCTAGAAGTGCGGCCTCTCATGGGGCCGTTGATATCTTCGCGGCGAAAGGAGGGAGGTTGCTTCTAATTCAGGTTAAGAGCGGAAGGGCGAGGGTCAATCGGAAAGAGCTCGAGAACCTTGTGAGCTGGGGCAAGAGCGCGAACGGCGATGCAGAAGTATGGCATTTCAAAGATGGGGGAAAGGTGGAGAGACGAAGGGTCCACATGGCAAGGCGCGGGGGAGGACATTGAGGGCCAAGTGCTACTTCTGCGATTCCGAGCTCGATGTTGTCCTTCACACTTTCAAAGTCAGCCTCAGAGAGGAGCCTGTCTGTGAGGAATGTCATACCAAGACTGTCAATCGGAAAAAGGCCAATGAGCAAGAAGATGAAGGCGGCGCCGAGGGAAAGGGAAGGAAGGTCTAGGAGACTGGGGGTCAGGCCGACGCGCAAGCTCGTCGGAGATCCCCAATTAGGGTCGAGCATTCGGTGAACTTCTCGTCGTCTGCGCCGCTTCCATCCCGATGATAACACTCAAGGGCCTTCTCATACTCGGGAAGCGCAGACAGTGCTCTGATCGCTGGTGGAGTCCCATTGCCAGATAGAATGATTCGCCCGGCGGTCTCGTACCAGCCAGCAGCGTCCTCGTACTGTTCGAGTTGGTACAAGCAATGGGCGATTGACTCGCAGACGTCCAGTTTTTGTGGGGAGGCGGCGAACTTTTCGAATTGTTCCCTCAATAGATATACCATTGGATTGCCGCTCCGCATCTTGTTGAAGCTAAGCGAATCCAAGATATTGGCCAACCCAATGATGACTCGCTCGTGAATGTAAGAGCCGCGTGCTCAAACAATGTTGATTGGGAAATCAACTGGCCGCGATGAGCGTCATGCTTCCCGTAGAACGGCGGCGTCGTCCTCTCTCAGCTTCCTCCTCTCCTGGGCCTCACGATAGCGGCGCCTTTCGTCCCTCGTCACTGGGGTAACTTTCGGGATACGGGTCGGCCTCCCTTTCTCGTCCAGGGCGACGAATGTAAGGTGGCAAGATCCCGTGTGCGTCGTGCGCCTGCTCGACACGTCTTGGGACTCGATCCTAACTCCGACCTCCATCGAAGTCGTTCCTACATAATTGACCGAGGCCTTCATGATGAGGAGATCTCCCACATAGACAGGCGCGTAGAAGTTCATCCTGTCAATTGAAGCTGTAACGCAGTTCCTCCCAGCATGGCGCCATGCCACGATGCCTGCGATTTCGTCCATGTACCTCATTATGGCTCCTCCGAAGACATTACCAAGGATGTTGGCGTCGGTCGGCATCATAGCTCTTGCCGTTGTTAGTGAAGACTCCGACGGCCGCTTTGGTTTGAGCTGAGGCATTGCAGGCGCCCGGTTCCCGGCGCGTTCATAAACGTGATGTGTCTCTCGGAAGCTCAAGCGACACAGTCACGACGGATTGCTAACCCTTTGTGTCTCAGCCACTTATCCTTGAAGCATCGTGATAGTTTCTAGCTGTTCCTGCCCTCCTTCTTTGCTAGAATCGAGCGTAGAAGGCCGAGAGAAATGTTACCTCCACTGACGACGAGGACCGTCTTTTCTGCCCTTTCGTGCCGCAACGGGCCTTTCATGGCAGCCAATGGTGCGGCTCCGGCAGGTTCAGCCGTAACACGACCAAGACGTAGCATGTCATAGACGGCGTCTTCCAGTTCCATGTCCGAAACTAAGCCTATTTTGTCAACGTATTTTCGGCCGGCCTCGAAGGTGAGCCGACCAGGAATTGAGGCCTGCATGCCATCGGCTATGGTGGGCCGCGGGGTTACACGTACCATCTCTCCTTGTTCCAGCGATTCGTACATCGAGGGTATCGCCATAGTTTCCGCCCCGAAAATCTGGGCACCTGAAAGGGATTCTCTCACTGCGATGGCGATACCTGCAATGAGCCCACCCCCTCCAATCGCCACGACCACGGCGTCTAGGTCAGGAAGTTGCCTTGCGATTTCGAGACCGCAGGTACCTTGACCCGCGATCACGTCTCTGTCGTTAAAGGCATGGATGAATGTCAGGCCCCTCCTTTCCGCCGTCTTCAGGGCGTTCTCATATGTCTCGTCGTAGCCGCTCCCGAATCTTACTATCTCTGCTCCTTGTTCTTCAATAGCTCTGAGCTTCTGAGGGTTGACGACTTCCGGGACGCAGATGACTGCCCTGACCCCGAACATTCGAGACGCGTAGGCGATCGCATAGCCGTGGTTGCCTGATGACGCCGTGATTACGCCTCTCCTCAGTTCACTGTCGCCCAAGCTTAGTAGCTTGTTCAGAGCGCCACGAATTTTGAAGACGCGGACAGGCTGGAAAGTCTCCAGCTTTAGGTAAATGTCTCGCCCAAGGAGTACTGACAAACCCCTAGAATTCTCCAAAGGAGTCGGCGAGATGTACTTCCGAATTCTGCCTTCGGCCTCCTCTATGTCGCTCAGG
>CAZHNH010000003.1:0-4676 GCA_964533695.1 uncultured Nitrosopumilales archaeon
GAAGATGTCGTAGTTCTCGTAAGCTTTCATGCATTCCTCGATCAGCTTCCCGAGCTCATTGAGCATCCACTTGTCAGTCCACGTCAGCTCGGCAGTCTTAGGCTGTGGGAAGGAGCTGATGAACCTGCAGGTGTTCCAGAACTTCGTCAAGAACTTGCCTGCACCTGCAATCCTCTCCTCACTGAAGCGGAAATCGTATCCGAGGCTGGCCTCAGAGGCCCCCCAGAACCTGAATGCGTCCGCGCCAAACCTCCCCAGCACTGGTTCCGGGTCCACGAAGTTGCCGAGGCTCTTGCGCATCGCCCTACCCTGTGAATCCAGTCCCAACCCCCCAATCCAGGCCTGTTTGAACGGGGCTCTGCCCGTCAACTGGTAGCACTTCAGCAGGCTGTAGTAAAGCCATGTCCTCACAATCTCCTTGCCTTGTACTCTCATAGTCGCGGGGTAGGTGAGGCCGTAGAACCTGCGGTCCTTCAGGTACCTTGTAATGAAGAGAGGGGAGAGGCTCGAGTCCATCCAGGTGTCGAATGTCCTCGTCTCGCCGACGAACTTCGTGTTGCCGCACTTCTTGCACTTCTTGAACGGTGCCTCGTCTCTCCAAGGCCTGTAGTACCTACCCGGCTTGGGCAAGTGGGGCGTGTTGCACTTACTGCAGTACCAGATAGGGATCTCCGTCGAATAGTACCTGCGTCGTGAGATTGGATAATCAGTCGTCAGCACGTCAATCCAGTCCAGCAGGATTTGACGGTGCATGTCAGGATGGAAGTCTATCTTCTTTGCTAGCCTCTTCAGGGCAGGCTTGAACTCCAGTTGCTTCAGATAGTACTCCTCCATCGGTATGATTTCGATCGGGGTCCGACTCCGCTCGCAGAGAGGTGTCCTCTGCTGAATCTGCTCGACTTTCGATGCGACTCCCATCTCCTGAAGGTCCTGGATTATCTGTGACCTAGCGTCCTTCGCCGCCACTCCGGCGTACTTTCCTGCGACCGCAGTCAACTTCCCGTCGGTGTCGATCGCTGCAACCTCCTTCAGCTTGAACTCTCTGAACATGAGAACATCGTTGTAGTCCCCGTAGCTGCAGACCATCATTACGCCGCTGCCGAATTTCCGGTCAACGCTCTTGTGAGCCTTGATCGGCACTTCCTTGTTGTAGATGGGGACCACGGCAGTCTTCCCAATCAGCTTCCTGTATCTCCCATCTTTCGGGTTGACCATTACCATCTGGCACGACGCCAGCAGTTCGGGCCTCGTCGTCGCGACCAGCAGTTCCTGCTTGGTCTCCTTCACCCTGAACCGGTTTGTGACCAAGTAAGTAGGAATCTCTTCGTATTCAATCTCCGCGTCAGCTATAGTCGTGTTGCAGTCCACACAGTAGTTGTTCGGTCTATTCGCGAGATAGATGAGCCCCTTCTTCCAGAGCTCTATGAAAGACCACTGGGTGAGCTTCCGGTACTCCTCAGAATCCGTCCTGTACTTGCTCTGGAAGTCGCCCGAAATCCCCAGTGTTTTCATGAGCCCTACCATATAGACCTCGAGGTCGTCTAGGGCGTGCTTGCAGAGGTTGATGAACTCCTCCCGAGGTGTCTTCTTCATCTGAACTCTGTACTTTCTTTCAGCGAAGATTTCAACTGGGAGCCCGTTTCTGTCGATTCCGATAGGATAGAGGACTTGCAGTCCCCTCATCCTCGCGGCGCGAGCGATCATGTCTATCTGTGAGTACTGGGTAAGGGCGCCAGGGTGCCACGGCTTCCCTGATGGATAGGGAGGCGGCGTATCCATTACGAAGTTAGACTTCTTGTTATTCTTGGGGACAAACTCAAAGATTCTTTCTGTTTCCCAAATCTGTCTCAGTTCGGCTTCTAACTTGGGGTCCCAAGAAGTCGCTTCAAGCTTCGCTGAAAACTGAGGCTGCAAACACCTTCGGAGCCTCCCCCGACCTATATGAAGGTGAAGGGGAAAATATCATGCAAAACCCAATTTTTGCAATATACGAAAAAATCGACGGAGCACCAGACAAGTTCGTCCGTGGTTTCAGCCGGCTTGATAAAAAAAGTCAATTCAAGCCCGGATGAGCTCGCGGAGGTTGACCCAATCTCCATTTACCCGTCAGGGCGACATCTAGCTCAGGATCTCTAGCCAGATCCCATTGGGATCCTTCACATAGAGCTCTGTCTCCTTGGAATCCTTGGGGCCTACTGCGACTTCTGCGCCACTTTTCACAAGCTCCTTGAACGCCTTACCCTTGTCCTTCACCACGAACGCCAAATGGTCAAGCTCCTCGCCATTGACGTATTCCGTGTAGAACCTGCTCCCCTCAGGGTACCAGTTCAGTTCGAGAATCTGCTTCGATCCCTTTCCTCTGAGGTGAAAATACTTCCCACCGTGGGGCATGGTTCCCTTTCCAACGACCTTCATGCCGAGGACTTCGGTGTAGAAATCGAGTGATTTCTTCAGATCCTTCACGCGAATGCCGGTATAGTGGAACTGGAACTTCATCGATAGCATGACGCCAGACCAGACAAGGATTAAGTGCTTTCGCTTTCGCTGGCTCCGATCGCTTTAGCTCGAAGCCGAAGTCATAGCTCGGGATGCGTTTGGCTCAAGGGAGGAGAGTATTCGTTCACTTTCTCGTACGTCTCCCCTCCATGAAGAGCTTCCACGTCGACCACCGGCTTAAGTAGCAAGGCTCTAGCAGAGGCCCTTCAGCATGAGATTCGTACTGGTCCCTGGCGCATGGTTGGGCGCGTGGGCATGGAAGGAGGTAACTCAACTCCTTGAGAAGGAGGGTCATTCCGCATATCCAGTTACATTAACGGGAATGGGTGAGCGGGTCCACCTCGTCACCAAAAACGTAGGAATGGAGACAGCTATTCAAGACGTCCTGAATGTAATCAAATACAACGATATCGAAGACTTCATACTTGTAGGTCACAGTTTCGCGGGGAAGGTGGCCGCCGCGGTAGCTGACCGGGTCCACGAAAACACACAGAAAGTCATCTACGTTGACGCGTTCAGGCCCGAGAGGGTGAGGAAGCCTCAGGGTGCCTTCAACCCTGCCGGCGAGTTCGGGCCCCCTCCTCAGGGCGAATATGCGATTCCACTCACGGAGAAGATCGTCGATCGAATCGGAAACGATGTAAGAGGTCCGAACAGAGAAAGGATGATGTCCATGGCGACGCCCTGGCCCATAAAGCTCGCGACAGACCCGATCGAATTGTCAAGGAACTACGACGAATTGAAGGAAGCGTACGTGTTCTGCAGTCTTAGCGGGGATCCCGTCGACGAAATCATCGCAGGAAAGTGGGGGAAGCTGGAAGGTCCCTACAAGGTTATCGAGACAGGCCATTGGCCGATGATTACGAAACCCGAAGAGTTGGCTAATGACTTGGTTTCATTGGCCAAGTAGTGGCATGGTAGTGCAGAGGAGCTCAATTCAGAGTGCGGTCACTGGGACCTAAGAGACACGCAATATCGAAACTCGTCCGGGTCATAGGGTAAATGCCCAAGTACCGTTGAGTACAGTATTTCCTCGAGTTGCTGGCTGCAGGTCCGGTGCAGCAATGTGTGGAATTCCCCCAATAATCTGGTAACAATGCGTAAGAATTCAAAATGTCTCTAAAACGCCGATGGGGTTCGGTAGATACGTCACCCGCAGACTCTGCTACATGTTCATCCTCATCTTGCTAATCATATGTTTCAATTTTGTTCTCTTCCAAGTCGTCCCGTTTCTCACATCATGCCCAGGGAGAACATATACACAGTGCGCGGCTGCGCTTTACCTTCCGCCAGCCCCCGCGCACGGTACTCCGCCAGACGAAGCAGCCATCATGAAGAAAGAGAGGCTTGACATACTTGCACTTTACGGCTTCAACCAGTCGCTCTCCACCAGGTTCGTGCTGTACGTACGCAACATGTTCACTTTCCAATTTGGGTATAACGTGGGGAGTCTCGAAACGGGTCTGGTTGCTAGGACAATCGGAATCAGGCTCCCCTACACCGTCCTCCTGATAGCTACGTCTACGATTGCGGCCTTTCTCATAGGCATTGGTCTTGGCGTGGTTGCGGCTGCAAAGAGGGGGAAGGTGCTGGACGTGTCGTCCCTGGCGGGCCTTCTTTTCGTCAACTCCCTACCAGTATTCTTCCTGGGTGCGATACTGGAGCTTGTCCAGCTCGGGGCCCTGGGGAGCTTCTACAAACCAATCGGCCCGCTCACGCTTGCAAAGACAGGGCTCGCGTTCGACGTTGGGGTCCTCCAGGCATTCTTCCTCCCGTTTCTCACGCTCACCCTCGCAGGAATAGGCGGCGTCTTTCTGATTCAGAGGGCTACGATGATTGACACTGTGGCTGAAGACTACGTCCTTATGGCAAGGGCAAAGGGGGTGCCCGAAAGGGCAGTCCTCTTCAAGCACTCGCTTCGGAACGCGGTTCTCCCCATTGTGACGGCCTTTGCGATTTCGATGGGAGGGATACTATCGGGAGCAGTGATTACAGAAACAGTCTTCAGCTGGCCGGGGCTCGGTTTGGCGATCTACCAGGGGATACTTTCCCTCGACTTCCCCCTCGAGCAGGCGATATTTTTCGTCATTTCGTTGATGATACTGGTCGCGGTCTTCATCGCAGACTTGGTATATGGTGTTCTTGACCCGAGAGTGAGCGTGCGCTAGCGACCGAAAAAG
>CAZHNH010000004.1:0-6152 GCA_964533695.1 uncultured Nitrosopumilales archaeon
ATGGACGACATCCTCTCCGACTACAGGTCGAAGATACGGGCCGGAGAGCTACTTGACGAGGAAGAGATGGTGAACAAGCTGAGGGCACTGGGGTACATCGCGTAGAGGCCTTGGCTTGAAAACAATCATCTGTGCGGGGCCGCCGACAGCGGGCAAGACGACTGTGTTGAAACAGGTCATCAAGAAGCTGAGGGACAAGGGTCTCAGTATGTCGTACCTCAAAATAGACGTCCAGTTCACCGATGAAGACGAAGTGTTCCAGAAGCAGTTTGGGATACCCACGAAGAAGGTCTACTCCGGCGAGCTGTGCCCCGACCACTGCAATGTGATGGTCCTGGGCGACGCCATAGAATGGGCGCTGGACATCAAATCAGACATCCTCTTCGTGGAGACGGCCGGCCTTTGCCTCAGGTGCTCCCCATACATCGAGAGGTCACTTGGAATCGTCGTCCTGGAAGCCACCAGTGGGATGAACCTCCCGCGCAAGATCGGTCCGCTCCTTGCCCTGGCCGACGTAGCAATCGTGACGAAGATAGACCTCGTCTCTCAGGCGGAAAGGGAGGTGTTCAGAGCGAACATCCTCAAGGCGGCGAGGCCCGACATCATCGAAACAGACGCACTGCATGGAATAAACATGGATCGCATAGTGCAAAGGATCGAATCTGCAGACGATACCACGGCTCCCTACATGCTCCGGGGAAACCCGCCCGTGGGAGTGTGCACGATATGCGTAGGGAAGAAGGAGGTAGGTTGGCAGAAGCACTTCGGGGTAGTGCGGCCGCTCGACGGCGCGACATTCTACAGGGGTGAGTAGCGACAGATGCCTGCAAACGTGTACTTCGACAACGGGGCGAGCACCAAAGTTGACGCACGGGTGGTCGAAGAGATGTTGCCGTACTTCTCAAACTCATACGGAAACGCATCGAGTCTGCACTCGTCAGGGAGGGAGGCACGGGCGGCACTGGACGCTTCCAGAGCAAAGATTGCCGCCGGCGTGAACGCGAGGCCAGAGGAACTGGTCTTCACGTCGGGGGGCACAGAATCGAACAACTTCGCGTTGAAGGGAGTGGCGTTTGCCAATAGGGAGAAAGGGAAACATATCGTGGTCTCTTCGATTGAGCACGACTGCGTGATGAACTCGTGCAGGTGGCTCGAGGACCAAGGGTTCGAAGTCACTTACCTGCCCGTCGATAGACACGGCCTGGTCAATGTTGATTCGATCGAAGGCGGGATAAGAAAGGACACCGTGCTCGTCTCAGTGATGCACGCGAACAACGAAATCGGGACTGTAGAACCGATAACGGAGATAGGGAGGGTCTGCAGGGAACACGGCGTATACTTCCACACCGACGCTTGCCAGTCATTCGGAAAGGTGCCAATCGACGTGAGAGAGCAGAACATAGATCTGATGACTATCAACTCACACAAGATCTACGGCCCGAAGGGCGTGGGCGCGCTGTTCGTCAGGGAAGGCGTCCGGATTTCTGCATGGCAGCATGGTGGCGGGCACGAGTTCGGGCTCAGGTCGTCCACCGAGAACGTCCCCGGAATAGTCGGATTCGCGAAGGCGTCAGAGCTGTGCTACCGCGAGGTGACGGACGGAGAACCTGGAAGGCTCATGCAACTAAGGGACAGGTTGATCGAAGGCGTCACGCTGGGCGTTCGCGAGGCGTACCTGAACGGCCACAGGGAGATGCGCCTGCCTAACAACGCCAATTTCGGGTTCCACGGATACGAGGGAGAAGCGATCAAGATAATGCTGGAGCTCGACGAGCTAGGCATCGAGGTTTCGACGGGGTCGGCGTGCTCCTCCAGACAGGAGAGAAACATGCCGTCGCACGTGCTTGTCGCAATCGGACTCAACCCAGTCGAAGCGAGGGGCGCGCTACGGATCACGCTAGGGAGATACAACACGCGAAGCGAGGTCGACTATTTCGTCGAGTGCCTTCCCAGCATCGTGAAGTCGCTGAGGCCCATCTCGTCCTATGTGCAGGGGGGGTCTGGCGTTGGATGAGAAGAAATCTCAGGGAGCATCGGTTCTAGAGCAACTTCCAGGGCTGGACTGCGGCTCCTGTGGCTTTCGCTCGTGTGCGGAGTTCGCGGCAGCCTTCGCTCAGGGCGGCGGGAATGTAGACAGGTGCGTAACACTGAGTCCCGAAACGGGGGATCGGCTGAAGCACGAAGCGGGCTCAGGGCAGCCGATAGGCGCGGTGCTCGAGTCGGCAGGGCCTCGGAACACCTGGAAGGACTTCCTGGGGCGAGAGTACGACTTTGTGCTTCAGATCTTCCCAGGGGAGCCAGGCCCTAGGGAGACCATCCTGCCCCATAACCCGACGCTCACAGAGAAGCTGGAGATCAAGAAGGGAGACATACTCATTGGCAGACCTCTAGGGATGTCGTGCGGTTGTCCGATAACTCACTGCGGGGTCGTAATGGACGTCGACTACAAGACGGGCGTGATGGTGTGGTGCGTCACTGGGCCCCTGCAGCCGAGACTGAAGGGGTACAAGGACATCGGGTACTACATAGCAGAAGCATACGAAGGCCTAGTCAGGGAATCTCAGAAGGAGCTTAGGGTCGGGATGCGATATTGGTTCATCCCGAGGATGTGTATGCTGCAATGGAGGCACAGCGGGCTGATAAATTATATGACGAAGACGAAGGACGGAACGCAGATACGAATCGAAGGATTGATGATAGGCTAGCGGAAATCACGCCTGTCAGAATACCTAGCATGATGTGTCACTCTGTTTGATCAATTCTGCAAGGCGAAAGGCCAGGCAATTCATCGCGACGAAAGAGAGGATTACTTAATCTCCGTAAAACCCACTGCGATCCGCAACGGTGACTGCCGTCCCGAGTGTAACGTCTGCGAGCCGTCCGAAGTCCAGCGTCTCAGGGAGGTCAGTCTTTGCGTGGTAATGCGGATTGCTGAAGTTCGCTCCGTCGGTTACTTGGATCGCGGGGATTCCCGCCTCCCAGAACGGGACGTGGTCGCTCCGGTGGAACTGCCTGACAAACTCGCGTTGGAACCGCCGTATGAAGAGACCGACGAGGGGGAGGTCCCCCGGGTCGCGGGCGGGGATGCACAAACCGTCCCCTGCGAAGAGTTCGAAGGCGGAAGCGAAAGTCGCCGCAAGACTCGTCCCTCGCGCTCTGTAAAGCGTGAGGGTGAACCGCGCGGACCACTCCGCCTTAGCCATCCTGACGAACTGGTCATGGTACAGTCTTCCGGGCTTCGACTCGAGCTTCAGGGTGCGTGGCTTGTTGTCGGTGTAGGCGACAGTCTCTAGGACGACTGCCCCAACGACGTTGTATTTCGACTCGAGCCATGGCACGAGCGCCCCCGAGCCTATCATGCCGATCTCTTCATGGTCCACGGCCGCCAATATGACGGTCCGTCGGAACCGGGAGAATCGCAAGAGCCTGGCCAACTCGAGCAGAGAGGCTACCGAAGCTATGTTGTCGTCCGCTCCTGGCGTGTCCCGCCTTGTGTCGTAGTGGGCTACGACCACGAATGCATCCTTCCGATGCTCCATCCCAGGCTTGATTGCCAGGATGTTTCTTCCCGAAAGTTGTTCGAAGGTCGCTTTCGACCCTTCGCCGTAATCCAGAGACCCTCGAACGCCCCGCAGGGTGTACGACTGTTCTTCCACAGGCCAGCCGGCTTCTTCAAAGGCTCCGTGGAGGGTCTGGCCGAATCTGTCCATAAGATCGGGGGAGGCCAGCCGGCTGTGGGGACCGAGCAAGCTGGTGACGTCGGCTCGCAGCCTTCCTTCTGAAAGCTCCATCCTTTTCGTCCGCCCCCAGGATACGAGGGAGGGATCGAGGACCACTCTCTTCGGCTCCCCTGAGCCTAACACGATTCATGAGCTCCATCACTATCTTAAATTGCTAGTCGTCACTCCCAGTGACGCCACGTATTTCGTAAGGCACTGCCATAACTTATAGCAAGCCTGTCCCGTCGTCTAGCGGTTGAACGTCGGAATTATTGGCAGCGGGGCTGTCGGGCAGGCGTTGGGCAAGGGTTTCGCCAGCAAAGGATACAGTGTCAAGATTGGCTCACGGACACCGCAGAGCGAGAAGCTGAAGGACTGGGTTCGAAGCGCAGGAAAGAACGCGTCGACTGGCACTTTCCCGCAAGCTGCGGCCTACGGGGATATCCTTGTTCTCGCAACACTCGGAGCCGCCGCTGAGGAGGTGGTTGACTTGGCCGGGTTTGAAAACTTCGATGGGAAGGTCCTCATCGATGCCACTAACCCCCTTGAGTTTAAGGGAAAGTCCGTCAGCCTGTTCGTGGGCACAACGGATTCCCTTGGAGAGCGCATCCAGAGGAAGCTCCCCAAGGCCAAGGTCGTAAAGTGCTTCAACACGGTTGGCAACTCACAGATGGTGAACCCGAAACACAGGAGCGGCGAGATGATGATCTGTGGGAACGATGCGGCCGCGAAAGAACGGGTCGCCAATATCGTGAAGGAA
This sequence comes from uncultured Nitrosopumilales archaeon, assembly GCA_964533695.1. Taxonomy (GTDB): domain Archaea; phylum Thermoproteota; class Nitrososphaeria; order Nitrososphaerales; family Gagatemarchaeaceae; genus UBA183. Next base: position 4,480 of record CAZHNH010000004.1, read on the forward strand.
TTCGGCTGGAAGGGCACTATCGATGTAGGAGGAATTGAAGGAGCAAGGTGGCTCGAAGCACTGGTGCCATTGTGGGTCAGGGTTGGAGCGAAGTTCAATACCTGGGACCACGTCTTCGCGGTCCTCCACGACTGAACGGCAACGGATAAGCCGACACATTCGCTAACAATCGCTGCAGGCCAGTCAACTTATACACATGGACCAAGAAACGTAAATTGCATTGTTCTCCGAAACTGAAGTGAACTACCTGAAGACGCAGAGGCTTGCAAGAATTGCAACGGCCTCCGAAGGGGACCCCTGGTCTCGCCCGTGGGGTTCGAGTTCGACGGGATGTACTTCTGGATGGGGAGCCACAATCAGGAAACCTTCCCCAAAGACTAGGAGGTACAGGAACATCACTAGCGGCAATGCCCGAGTTTCTATCGTGATTGACGACATGGCCTCCGTGAATCCTTGGAGGCCACGTGGAATCAAGGTGAGCGGAAAGGCCGAAGTCATGAAGCACAATGGAATCTTCGGGGAAGGGAGGTACTTTCGGATCAAACCTGCGGTATCTGTCAGTTGGGGGATCGAGCCGGCTAAGGGAGATAGTTGGAGCTCCATCAAGCGGTGGAACTGACTCCGTTTGTAGAACTCTGCCGGTCACGTGAGCTTGCCGATATCCTCACAGAGAAACGTAGTGTAGGGAGGCTAGCGGGAGTGACGCATGCAAGTGCGTGCGTGGGAGATTCTAACTATCGTGGTCGAGGCCGACTAGCGGAATGGTCCTGTCCCACAACCTTCGGGCCAGCGCGACATCATAGGACTCCTGAGAAGATCTCTTCTCCTGCAGCTGATCAAAATACTTCCCTGTCACCCCCTCGACAGCGTTGGACGTGGCAAGATACACGGAAGTCTTCGCACCCTTCTCAGGACTGATGAGGAAGAGCCTCGATAGTCCTCCCAAGAATGAGAAGGGGCCCAATGACCGACCCCAGATGTTCGTCGCCACGGCCCCAGGGTGGAGGCAGTTCGCTGTGACGCCGGTTCCCTCGAGCCTCCTCGCGAGCTCGTACGTGAAGAGAACCAGGGCAAGCTTCGATTGCGAGTAGGCCTTCATGACGCGGTAGTTCCTTTCCAGCTGCAGATCGTCTAAGTCGATATGACCGCCGTAATGACCGATTGATGACACATTAACGATTCTCGCATGGGCACTCCGCTTCAGCAACCCAAGCAACAGGTTTGTCAACAGGAAGGGCGCGAGGTAGTTGACTTGGAGTGTGGTCTCGAACCCGTCTGAGGTCACCGAGCGCCTTACGTTCGCTAACCCAGCGTTATTGACAAGAACGTGGAGCGCGTCGTGTTTTTTCTCGAATTCCGCTGCAAGGCTCCTGACCGATGCCAGGGAGCCCATGTCACAGAACATCAGCTCGACCGAGCCACTCCCGCTCCTGCGCCTTGTCTCCTCCAGGGCCTTCTCGCCCTTGCGCCTGTCTCTGCATACCATCACGACTGTGGCGCCGAGGATTGCCAGCTGCCGGGAAGTGACCAAGCCTATTCCGGAGTTGGCCCCAGTTACGATGCATACCTTTCCTGCGATGAGATCCGTGGTCGTTCCTGACGTGGCCAATGACCTAACAGGTTAGCCCAATCACACTGCCTAAATCCGTTTGGGGAAGCGCGAAGTTCGCACC
>CAZHNH010000005.1:0-9011 GCA_964533695.1 uncultured Nitrosopumilales archaeon
CATCATGACTATTTCGCTTGGGACAGTCGTAAGGGGGCGGCGGAGTCTTCCTACAGGAATCGACGTAACAGCACTATGGGCTCCCATCCGGCCCGCAACGAATCGACGCATCTAAGTTGCGAATGGCGCGTTGCGTTTCTAGAGCGGCCATGTCGGTACTGCTTCAATCATCACGGCGTATCCTACGCTCTTCGTGAGGATGGCCAATATTAGCGATCCCTGCCGGGATAGTGGCAGCAGCGACCCCGCGCTTCTCAAAATATCTAGGTGCCGTCTCACGAGTCTTTCTCAAATAATCATTTAAACCAGACACACCATTGTTGTTCGCCTTGTCTGACTCCCCGCACGCCGAGGCGTCAATCCAAGAAGGATTGAAGCAGGTAATGCGCGTATATCCTCAGGGCGTCACTGTCGTCACCTTCCAGGCAGAGGACGGCCTAAGGGGAATCACAGTCAGCTCTTTCACGAGCATTTCACTTAGCCCTCCGTTGGTCCTCGTCTCGATAGCCAAGGGTTCGGCGCTGCATGACGAGATGACTCGCTCAAAGAGCTTCGCGGTAAATTTCCTCGCCGACGACCAAAGGTCCGTCTCTGACAGGTTCGCAGGGAGGGTACAGGTGCAAGACCGTTTTGAAGGCGTAGGTCACAAAAGGGGTGTCACAGGGTCCCCGATAATCAACGGCGCGCGGGCCGTCATCGAGTGCAAAGCATGGCGCATCTACGATGGAGGAGACCATTCGATCTTCATCGGAGAGGTGGTCGAAGCTCGTGCGTTAAATCCGAAGAGGCCGCTTGTTTTCTTCTCGCAACAGTATACCTCAACAGACATGCAGGAATACCCTGCGCCGCCTTCAGATATGGTCTGGTAGCTGCTACTTGGCGTGAAGGAGGTAGTCAGGCCTGTCGACGATCTCCGGATCGCTAAGGCTCTCGAACTTCCCCGTTTTCGGCGACCTAACGTTCATCGCCTCGTTGAACCAGCTAACCGGCGTGGGCGCGCCCCAGAATGTCTGCCTCTGCGGATCGTTCAGTTTCCACCTTATCGGAATCCAGTCCGGGTCTGAGCTGAGATAGTCTCCAGTGTAGAGTTCAATCCTGTTCCCGTCGGGATCTCTGAGATAGAGGAAGAAGGCATTTGACACGCCGTGCCTCCCTGGCCCACGCTCCATCATATCGAGATACCCGGCTGACGCAAGCAGGTCTGCACAGTCCATTATCGACAACCTGTCCCCGACTGTAAATCCAGCGTGATGAACCCTAGGTCCCTTGCCAGTTGTCAAGGCGATGTCATGACACGTGTGCTTGCGCCTGAGCCACGCGGCCCACATTGCTGGATTCTTGCCTTCAGTCTCTGTAACCTCCGTACAGGTGAAGCCCAGATCCTTCACGTACCACTCGTACGCCGCGGCAACGTCAGGGAGCATTATGTTGAAGTGGTCAATTCGCATAATCTTCGCTCCTCTGTATTTGTCATACTTCTGAAGCATCCAATTCGCCCCTTCCATACTCGCGTAGAATTCTACTGGGAAGCCAAATCGGTCCCTGGTTAACAATGTCCGGCCTACGCCGCTCTCCTTTCCGTCCACCCAATCGGAGTACCCTTCCCTTTTCTTGACAAGCTCTTCGATCAGCTTGAGATCCTCTGTATCCTTGACCTTGAAGGAAATGTGCCCGACACCAGGACGATCGGACTCCGTCAGTACAAGACTGTGGTGATACCTTTCCTCGAGCCCGCGTAGGTAGAGCCTCCTCTTCGTTGACTCGGTAGCTACAAAGCCAAGGGCGTCAACATAGAACTCCTTCGCTCTGCCGAGGTCAGTCACTAGGAGCTCAATGTGCCCGGCCTTGATGATGTCGGGTTTCTGCACGCTAGCCTCACTTATTCCTGTGAAGCAACTCCCTCACACGCTGCCTGTACGGCTCCTTGTCGTACCAGGCGTAGTACGCACTCGACATTCTCACCGGGTCACCGAAGAAGAATCTCTCGTAGAGGTCCTGCCTCCCTCCAAAGGAGCTCCCCGCGATGTCCCACGCGAGCTTGAACAGGCGCACCCGCTCCTCCGCGTCCGACAGCTTGGACTGGTAGTACTTGTCGAAGTCGGGTCTCACCGTCGAACTAAGAACATCCTCCGGTGGAATGGCCATCAGACCGCTCGCCCCAATCTGCTTCAGCACCACGGCCATCACCGGCGCAACTCTTGGCCACAGGTTTCTGGCCGAATTTATCGGGACGTAGTCTGGCGTCATCAAACCCCACCTGTTCACCTTTGCACCCGACTCGCTCGAATTGAGGAATGCTCGCATGGATTCTGCGGTGAGAAGCAGATCGGCGACCTTCTCCTGGACGTGTGGGAACTGGTCAGCTCCGATTGTCTCAGCAACGAGGATTGCCAACCCTGAAACGAATTCAGCCTTCGCGAGCTCCCTGACGGTTGCCTGATGGGCCATGAAGACTATCGCATCGGTCGCTTCGTTGACTTTGTTTGCCCTCTCCGGGTCCTCTATGAGGAAAACTCGTTCCCAAGGGACCAGGGCGTCATCGAATATCACGACCGCGTCCTGTTCGTCGAATCTGGAAGCCAGGGGGTGGTCGAAGGAAGAATCTGAAGCGAAGGACTCCCTGCAGACGAACTTCAGGCCTTTGGTGCTTGCTGGCAGGGCGAAAGCGATCGAGTATGGCATGTCGTCCTGTCCCGACCTAATGACCGTGGAAGGGAAGACGAGAATCTCGTCAGCGATCGGAAGCGTGGCGAGCATCCTTGCTCCTCGAATGGTCACGCCCTCGGAGTTCTTCTCGACTATTCTCGCCGCTATGAATGGGTCCTGCTGTTTGGACGGTCCCACGGCCCGGTTCACCTGTGGGTTGATCAGCGTGTGGGTTAGGAGGAGGTCGTTCTCTTTCACGTATTCGTAGTACTTGGCGATGTTCCCTGCGTAGTCCCGACCGTCTTTCCCGAAGAACTCCTTGGCGGATGCCATCGCCATTACAGCGCTGTTAAGGTAGTCAGCCGTTCTTCCCATTATGCCCCCCGAATAGTCCGCCCAGACCTTCATCATCTTGCGTCGCTTGTCGAGGTCCTCCTTGGTCCTGGGTTGGAGGAAACTGGTTCCGACCCTCTTCCCTGAAGTCGGCGATTGGTATGTCATGAGCTCGTTCATTTCTGGGGTCACCTGCATGTCATACAGAGCAGCTATCGAGCGCGAAATCCCTGAGAATGCCGCATGGGTGGAGACGGATCCGGTGATCCTTTCCTCTCCGTACCAGAGCTCCCTAGGGGTCGAGTCTAGTTGGCGAAGAAATTCCTTGCCGCTTCGAGCCCCCATCTATCAGTCACCAGGGTCCACGGTGCATGACAAATTTTATGAGGTCCTGCGGGGATTGACCATACTTTAGTTTTCCTCAAAGTGATTGTTCCAATCTTTTTTGACAAGCTCACGCGCGCATGACACTCAGGCCATTCAACCTAGACAGGCGTGGAATTCGACACATGACCATCAGTTTTCTCTTATGAGTCGCAAATCACTTCGTACCCGCAGACCCACCTAATGGATTGACCAGATTCCCGATCCTGTCAATGTGCAGCTCGAGTACACCCGACGTGCGTTTGAGCGTGAACTCTGTGGGATCCCGATCCTCCAGAGCCTCGGGTGTCCACCCTACGCTGCCGCAGGAGATGATGTCGCCAGGTTCGAGAGCAAGGAAGCTCGAGACATAGGATGCGATCTGTTCTGGGGAGAAGATGTACTCTGAAGTCGAACCACTCTGCAGCAGGTCTCCGTCCAATTTCGTAGTCATCTTGAGGTTGTACTTGTCTCTAAGCTCGTCCGCCGTTGCAATCCAGGGACCCATGGGACAGAACGTATCGTGATTCTTAGAGCGAAAGAGTGGACCACGCATCAAGGATTTTCTTATTTCTCCTGATGCTCGGTCGCGCCTGTAAGCTTCGTAGGCGTCATCCTTGGAGTCGTTCGGCGCGGTCACGTCGTTGAGGATCGTAAAGCCCATTATGCACGTCAACGCTTCCGCAGGAGAAGCGCGGGAGATTCTGCGTCCCACAACTGCAGCCAGCTCGACCTCGGGCCTGATCCCAGAAGTAGGCACTTGGATAGGTTCACCAGGTCCTATCACGGTGCTTGGGGCCTTCATGTCAAGCCTCGGGCGATCCAGACTGAGGTCGTTCCCTCCCAACATCGCCTGAGTGTTGACGATCGCGGCCACTATTTTGCCAGGGCGTGGAATCGGTGCGGAAAGGGAAACTGACCCCACGCTCAATCCATTGCCCTGCTTCCGAAGAGAATCGGGCCCGCGACCTGAAAATAGAAACTCAGACATTGACTTGTACTCGTTGGTCGTGTAGACAAGCTCGCCTTCGACTATCCCCAGACGTGACCCACCGGGAACACCCAATGGCCTAAATTCGCAGAGGAGCATGTGGAAGCGACCTTGATGCGTGAATGTTTTATTACCTTTGGAAGGGTCACGTAGCAATGCTCAATCACCCTCTCGTTCCCGGAGAGACCTCGGCAGTCGAGATAGGGCCCTGGCACTATGGAGCTGACTACTTGTCGGTCTACTTTGACGCGGACGCCTCTAAGCTCGAGAAACTAGTCCCACCCCCCTTTGTCGTGGACGATGGGTCATGTTTCGGATACGTTTGCGAGATAATTTCGGTCAGCGATGCGGGTGCAGGCATGGTGTCCTCACGACCTGATAGGACGCTTTACCAGGAGGCCGCAATCGGTGTGAAGTGCCGATTTGGCGACAGAGTTGGGGTCTTCTTCCCCGTAATGTGGGTGAGCACTGAATGGTCGCTCCTCAGAGGGTTGGTGAACGGGTACCAAAAGAGGCTGGCTGACAACATCTCCATGACCAAGCTCCATCCGCTCAACCCAGGTCTCAAGCCTGTCGCTAGCGGAGCCATCTTTTCCGGTTTCTGCGTCAAAGGACCTGAGATGACGCTGCGCGTCGAGGTGAAGGTCGAGAGGCTAGGGACGCCTTCAGACCTTCCTTCGTTTGGTCCAGTCTTCGGCTTTCGGAAGTTTCCAAGGACTGACCCAACCCAGGTCGGGGTCGATGAACCAGTAGAGATCCTGAAGTCGAACTCGAGGGTGTCTGACATCTGGCTCGGGAGGGGATCCTTCGAGACGACGCTGGAGGTCGGGACAGTCAAGCCAAAGCTCGGCGCGGTATACAAGAGCGGTTTCACAATATCTGGCTCGAGAGTTCTGCGCTAAGACAGAGCAGATTTTATATCGGCTGAAAGGCGTCTTTTCCAATTGCAAAGCAGGAGCGAAATCAGGACCTACGCTAATTACATCGGCGGAAAGTGGGTAGGTTCAAACGGAGGTACCATCCAGAGCAGGAACCCTGCGACCGGAGAACCTGTAACTAGCGCTGCGGGGTCGACCGCAGATGACGTCGGCCATGCAATAGAAGAAGCGAGGAAGGCCTTCGACTCGGGTGTGTGGAGTTCGAAGCGCCCTCAAGAGAGGGCAAAAGTTCTCCGAGACATGGCTGAGATTCTTAGAAAAGAAATCGAGCCCCTGGCGGTCCTACTTACGCTGGAGAACGGTAAGCCTCTCGCCGATGCTCGCGGTGAACTGCTAAACGCAGCGAATGTGCTGGAGTACTATTCCTCGGCCGCACGCCATATTGTCGGAAGGGTTCCAAGGTATGGGGCAACAGACATCAGTCTGGTCGTCCACGAGCCAGTGGGCGTCTGCGCCCTGATAGTCCCCTGGAACTCCCCGATATCCCTGCTTTCGTGGAAGCTGGGTCCAGCATTGGCCTCTGGCTGCACGGTCGTGATCAAGCCTGCGAGTTACACCTCTGGGGTGTCAATGGAGTTCGTGAAGCTTCTCAGCACCGTCGAAGGGGTGCCGCCAGGCGTGCTCAACGCCGTGACGGGACCAGGCGAGTCGGTCGGATCTGAGCTGGTAAGGAACAAGATGGTTGACAAGGTTTCGTTCACCGGCTCGACTGAAACGGGGAGCAGGATAATGGAAATGGCTTCTGTCAACCTGAAGAAGGTCAACCTCGAGTGCGGAGGCAAGTCTGCGGACATAGTCTTCGATGATGCGAACATCGATGCGGCCCTTTCAAGCGCGGTGTGGTCGATCTACAGGAGCGCCGGGCAGTCTTGCAACGCGGGCTCCAGACTGTTGGTCCAGGACACAATCTACGATTCGTTCATGCGCAAGTTCAGAGATGTGGTGGCGAGAATCCGGATTGGGAACGGGATGGACCCCGCCACAGAGATGGGCCCCGTAATATCGGAGTCACAGATGAACAGGGTGTTGTCATTCGTCCAAGCTGGTGCGGCGGAAGGCGCAAGGCTGTCGTACGGAGGTGAGAGGCTGACCGATGGCGAGCTGTCGAAAGGTTTCTTCCTCAGGCCAGCTTTCTTCGAGGGGGTCGACAGGTCCATGAAAATATTCCAGGAGGAGATATTCGGCCCTGTGCTGTGTGTGCTTCCGTTCCATGACGAAGATGAGGCCATATCGATAGCAAACGACACGAAGTTCGGCCTGGCTGGTGATATCTGGTCCGTTAACCTGCCGAGAATCATGAAAGTCTCGCAGGGCATAAGGACGGGGACGCTCTGGGTCAACAGGCATCTGAACCCGGGCCCCGAGGTCCCGTTCGGAGGTTACAAGCAGAGCGGCCTAGGAAGAGAGACAGGAATGGAAGGGCTAACGGAGTTTCTACAAACGAAGCACATAAGCCTCCAACTAAGCGATTCACTCGAACGCGTCAGAAGATAGTGCGGGGGCCGAAGCCCAGCCCCCTTAGGCTGCGAGTGTTCGCGATCGTAGGCTTCGCAAGTCTTTCACCATTGTCTCTCTGAGATTTGGATTGCGTAGCACAGCTGCGGGGTGGTAGGTGCACAAGTACTTCGTCCCCTTTCGAATGACCACCTTTCCTCTTACCCTCCCTAGCGAGTCTACCCCCAGAATAGCTTGGGCGGCCGTTCTCCCCAGCAGGACGACGAGCTCCGGCATGATTATCCCCGTCTGTCTATAGAAGTAGGCATCCCTGCATGTTTCTCTCTCCTTTCTTTTCGGTTGCCTGTTGTTAGGTGGTCGGCACTTGACGACGTTCGTAACAAAGACCTCATCCCTTCTTGCACCCACAGACTCGAGAACGGAATTGAGGAGCTTTCCTGCTCTCCCAACGAACGGTTTTCCTGAGACGTCCTCGTCTTTGCCTGGGGCCTCGCCAACCAGCACAATCCTGGCGTCATTAGGGCCCTCTCCGGGGACCGCCCTTGTCCTCCCATTTGCAAGCGGGCAGAGCTGACACGCTCGGACTTCTGTCGCGATCGACGCGAGAGAGATCCTGCTCAATAAGCGAGCTTACCTTCCCTCCAGCGAATCGCGGCCGCAGGATCGAGCTTTTCGAGAGCCTGCCGGATTTTCCAACCAATCTCCTTGGATTCGAGGCACCCTGCACTGCATGGAACGTAGAAGAGATATCTGAACTCGTCGGGATGTTGAAGGGGATTGTCGCCGGGTTCGGTTGACGGCCTGGACTTCGTGTCTCCTCTAGTCTTTTGGAGAAAGCCACTCACGCAGCATGACGGAATTCCATAGAGACCACCAGCCTCGGAAGTGAGGATGCCGTTCTCGTCTGTCCATCCCTTACTGAATACTTTGTCGAGCCTTTCCAGTCGCTTCGCCCTAAATTTGCTTTTGGAAATGAAATACTTGGTCCGTGAGTCCTGTCTTCCTTCTTTCTCGCCTGCTTCGTAGCTTATGGCAAGCAGCCGCAACAAAGCCGTCAAGTCCCCTTGCTGTTGTTCGTCAACCTCGAAGTCGGCTGCGGGCTTGATCCCTTCGTGAACTAGTATGATGAACCCCCTGACCTCATAAGGTAGACGACGGAAGGCGTCGGAGCGGAAAACAGGGAAATGGCCATCGTCACTCATCTAGTGCTTGCACCCATCCTGTGATGTCGATTCTTCGAGGATCTGAAGGAAAGAAAACAGACCAGGCTATGGCGAGTCGACTCGCTCCTCTTATTTACCATGTGCAACTCTGAGGACGGATTCAGTTCTACGTCTTGTACTTTTCGAAAGCAAGATTGCGTCAGTCAAAATCCTTTGTATTTCAAGCGGATTTGCAATGCTCGATGCAGGAAAATCTGTTTGTGGAGGTCCAGCTTCCGCTCGGTACGGAGCCAGCTAAACGCGTTGACCTCACTTGCACTGATGTTACTGGTGTCCTGAATTATGCATTATCAGCCCGACTGCCACCGCGGTGAGAACTAGGAGCACTGCGGCGACGGGGAAGGCAATGAAGAGTACCAACCCACCTACGAGGAAGGCCAGGACCAACCAGAAGTGCTCAGCGAAGAGATCGCCTAGTGTCATGTACTTCCCTCATGTGCATGAGCCCATCAACAGGCCAAAGCGTGTTAGGTTCAGCGCACTAGACAAAGAGATGAAACTTAACACATCTGGAGCAGAAATGGGACTCTTCCAGGCACACCGTCCTATACCCCAGCAGAGTTCTTGCGGGGAGCTTGCCTATGCTACTCGAGCGATCCCTTTCTCATTCTGAGCCTGTCAAGTTCTGCCCTAAGGTCCGGATTTGGTGTTTCCACACGGTCGAGGACAAACCGACGCGTGGCAAGACCGAATGAGCCGAGTTTCTTCAACTCTTCCCCACCGAGACCCACTGGGGTAAAGGTGAAACTGTGGTTCTCCTCATTTACGTCGAGTAGCATGTTGCACGGCACGGCAGGTGCCTCGGGCCTGGGCGACTTTGCCTTTTTGACAGGCGCAGGACTTGCCGACGGTTGTGCCTGTGGGGTTTGATTCTCATTTCTCTTACTTGGGACGTTAAGCACCCGAAACGGCATTCGGAACAAAGAGAAACCCCGTTGCATTTAAGTGATTCAGAACCCCTAACTCACTTCGGGTTCCTCTTCCCGACTAGGTCTCCACGGCGCCGTAGTCATCGCTTAACAACCGAAGAGCATTCTTGAGCTTCTCCTGTGGATCCTCGTC
>CAZHNH010000006.1:0-23279 GCA_964533695.1 uncultured Nitrosopumilales archaeon
AGTACCGTGCAAGAGTCAAATGCATAAGTACGACGAGACACAGTGCGGAGAAACATGGTTTACAGGAGTACTCTAACTTATGTCACCGCCTGAAATCAGAAAGGATTACTTCACAGACAAGCTGGCAGTCATACTCCCAGATAGAGGAATGAGGCCCGGACAGGTCATCCCGCAGAAGGCTGAAAAGTGTAACTTTTGTCCTGGCAACGAGGAGATGACATTCCCTGCAGACTTGGTGCTGGTAAAGCGCGGAGATACCCTACTCAAACAAACTGATTCTGAGGACAACGTCATAAAGAACTGGTCAGTGAGAATATTCCCGGCCAAGAATCCTTTTGTCACGCCTAATGCACCTCCTTCCTACGGTGAGTCGCCTCACTACAGCGAACCAGCGGTAGGGTATCACTATGTGCTAGTGGCCACACCGAAACATGATCAGTCATTCCCGAAGATAGATACAGAACAATGGACCAACATACTCGCATCTCTTCAAGATAAAGTGAGATGGCTCTATTCACAGAAAGGGGTTAGCTACGTCCTAGTCTACATCAATTCGGAGAACACAGGAACCCCCACTAACGTGCATCCGAACATTCAGATTGTGACGACGCCGACGGTTCCCCCGGCTGTGGAGAGAGAAGCGGACACGGTCCAAACATCTCTTAACGACCTGGGTGTTTGCCCGATGTGCCAGGTAGTAGGGACCGAGACCGGCGGACCCCGCCAGATTCTGGCGACAGACTTCTTCATCGCCTTCGCTCCTTGGGTCTCCACACACGCCTTCGAGTTCTGGATCTATCCCAAAAGGCACATGACGAGCCTGCTCAAGCTGTCCCAGAAGGAGATGATGGATCTCTCATTGATGCTCAGGTCGACGCTTGGGGGTCTCTCCAAAGCGCTCGGGTCTCCGTCCTTTACCATGGTCTTCCACAGCTCTTCAGAAAAGAAGACAACGAAACAGATACACTGGCACATTGAGGTCTATCCAAAGCGGGACAAGTGGACCGGGCTTGAGCTTGGCGGCGGGATATATGTCAGCGAATTCTCACCGGAGTCGGCGGCCCAGGCGCTCGGGGCGAGTTCTAGAAGAGAGCTGGCCCAGCTTGTCGGGATAAAGTAAGGGTTGACATTTTGAAGTGGGCCGGCCGCTACGCCGGCTTCCCCTTTTCCTTGATCCAGTCCATCAGCTTGGTCGGCAATGGGTCACGCCCCGTTCCAATTGCGGTGAAGTAGGACGTCACATCGAGCCGATAGACCATAGTCGCGAGCTGAGCAAGACTCGAATTCCCCCTTCCGGTAACCTGAACTGGTCTCATCTTCAGTTCGGATAGAATCTCCACCATGGCGTCAGCCCTCGCCCTGTCTCGCGGCGTCTCGGTCGGATGCCGGAGGAATATTGGCAGGTAGGATGAGCTCGGGTCTTCCCAGGCCTCGATCTCGTTGTGAAATGCGTCCGGGAGACCATCGAAGATTGCGTGTCTCTTCGCGTTTTCGTTCAACATGTTCTTGAATCGGATTCCCGCGCCCCTCGTAGACCTCGATCCGTATACAACTGGAGTCTTGTCGAGGATTTGAAGCGCAAGCCTCTTTGACGCGTTTACGCTAGTGGGAACGCCTACGCCGATTTCGCGGCCTTCGATGCCCATTTCCCGGATAGCATCTGATGCTTCCCTGCCGCAATCGAGTCCAAGTCCATCGTTTATCACAGAGAGGCATGAGAAAATAATGAAGGGTAGCGCGTATCGCGGGGCAATTATCTCGGGCATCTTCACCTGGGGGACCCGGAGTTTCTTCGCTACTTCCATAAGACGTCCCCCTGACGATACGGCTACAGAAGTCGCCCCCCTCTTTACGGCCTCTTCGAGCATTTCGATCGTTTCCTCCGTCTGTCCGGAAGCGCTGCAAGCCACCGCAAGGGCATCGCTCATGTCGCCAATGGGGAGCTGGCCTTTGAAAGTCGCTGTCTCGAACTCATGTCTGGCAGAGAGCCAGCTTGCGACGATGTCCCCTCCAGCCGCTGAGCCACCCATCCCCATGAAGAATGCCTTCTTGAACCCCCGGCGCCTAAGGTCGACCTTCACTTCAAATCCTTCACGGGCAAGTGCTGGCCACTTCTCGTATGCCATATGGACCCGACTCTGATCTACACCGTCGACTCTGTCAGGAGAGAATAGGTCGTCCAACTGGGTACACCGTGCTCCGCGTCAACAAGCCCCTAGGTGGATTCCGCTTTAAGGTAGGTGGACGCGGGCTCCACCTCTTCCGCTCCCAGGCATTTCGAGGGACGGGCCGTCTCCTCTGGATGCTTGGCTCACGACGCAGTTGTCGCAGCCCAGACTTGTCTCCCCATACCTCGACATGCCTCTAGTCGCCCGGCCTTCAGGCAAGAATTCCTTTGCGCACTCCCGCTTTCCGCCTCTCGGCAGACGATGTCCTGAAGGCCCATCGTATTAGTAGCTCCCCTGCCCTAGTCAGCGACTTGCCCCGCCTCTCCATCATACGACGCTGCGTCTCCAGGATAGATTCAATTCTCAGTTCGACCATGCGGCCAGACCCCCCATAGTAGGTGAAGCTTGGCACATTGACGTCCGCTAACCCGGAGAGGTGACACCCGGTACCGAGTAGCCTGCCAGAATAGATGAGCGAGCCAATTGAAACCTTGCACATGTCGCCGACAGCTGGACCAAGCTTCACCATCCCAGTATCAAACCTGAGGTTACGTGTCTTTCTCGTTTGTTCTTTCCCGCAGTCGAGGTCTAGCCTCACGTTGCCGTAGGTGTTCTTCAAGTTGCTGAATGTGCTCCCCGCACCCAAATTGACCCACTCTCCGACATAGGAATCGCCGATGTATCCCTCGTGCGCCTTGTTTGTGTGCGACATGACAATCGAGTTCTCGACCTGTCCCCCCACCTTGCATCCTTCAAAGATGGACGTCCCGCCGCCGACCAGAGCAGAATAGACTTTCGTCTTCGACCCAATGAAGCAAGGGCCCATCACCCTGCTGAAGCTTTCCACCGATGCGCCCCCGTCGACCACGACGGGCCCGAGCCTCGTGTCGAATGTAACATGAAGTTCGACATCGGCGCGGCCATCGAGCATCAGACTTGACCGAGGACCCCTGACCTCTACCGCTGCCGGAAGCGAAAGTTGGTCATCGAACCGTTTCGCTTGTTCAGCAATCGCCAAGCCGTTGGTCTGCACCAGATCCCAGTAGCCTTCGAAAAGGCTTCCAGGTTGGGCCTGAAGAATCTCCAGTTTCTTGCCCAGCTTCGTAGATTCACTCCTGCCTATCAGTCCCGGCCTCAACCGAGACCCATCAGTTCGTGCGGCCAAGAGCTGCCCGCCGCACAACGCGACGAATGGCGTCTTCCTTGCCGTAAGTTCGAGCAGCTGCTTGCCGGGCCTCGCCCTCGCATTGACAAATGTGGCAAGTCCTTCCGCCTGTCTATTGTATTCCTTCCCAGTGGATTCTACGCACGTTCCCCTCAGTTCCTCTCTTCCCCAGAGAACGTAGTCGGTTGCATCGGTGACACTTTCCCGCAGAGCTTCGGCCAGGCTCTTCGTCCCCCTTCTTAACTCGCCAACGTGCTTGAGAAGTGTGAGGGGACCGAATCCCCTGAGGCCGTCGTCCTCAAAGATCACAGGTTTCAATGGGCTCCAGCCCTCCATTCCGCCCCTTCCCATCTTGCTGGTAGGCTACAGTCCAGTTTCGTTTCTGAGGGGCACATATTCAACTGGGAACGGTAGTTAGTTGAAGTTGGAGATTGATGACTATTGAAGCTCAGGGGCCTCTTGCCTCGTTGAGAAGAGATTCCCCAACTCTTCTTTATACGCTTCATCTTCCCCCGAGAAGACGCATGGGTCAGCAACAAGGCCCTTTACACCAAGCCCCAGAATCCTCGCGATGTCTGTCCTGGCCAGTTTTTTCTGAGTCTTCAGAAAGACGGGCTTAACAGAGAGCCTTGTGATTATGCCCAAGGTCGTATAATCGAGAGCGTTGAAGGATGAACCCCTCGCCTGCGGTGGAACCGTTGCCACGTCCAAAGCTTCTACCCCGTCTGTCTTGGAGAGTTGGGTCACCTGCTCGAGTATGTACCCTGTCGAGATTGCGCAAATTTTGGTTAGCCTCGTGTCTGAAAGGACGAACAAAGGCATCAGGTGAGCGTACATTTCGACGAAACCGAAAGCGCTAGACATAATCCGTTCCCAGTACTCTTCTGTCAGGTGCTTTCCTCCCCCCACGCAGATCCCGCACGGGACTGAAATTGTAGAGATAACGTCGTTGATGTAGGCGTCGTGGAGATCGTACCCCCCGTAATGGCCTTGAGAGGACGAGCCTTCGTCCCCTTCGATGTTCAACATGACCGCGTCCACACCTGCTTCTTCGGCTTTCACGGCGAGGGACACGCTGTTCTTGGGGAGGCTCGCAATTAGGGAGTACTCGCGCCTGCGGGGCACCAAGTCCAGTAGCCTGCGCAGCTGGGGTACGGACTCCATTCTGCTCAGCTTTGTAAGCCGCAGGACGGCTTACAAGAAGCCGGCTCAAACTTGGGAGAGGGTTTGGTATGATACTTTTAACAAGGCGGAAGGCTTCAATCGAGATTCACTAGGTGTATGGCCTCATGTCAATCGCGCTCGGTCGTCCCGTTCCTCTGTTTCCGCCGACGTAACAGGAATAACGCCGCGAAGACGAAAATGGCAGCAAGCGACGCTATGAAACCTATTCCAAAAGCGTCGTAAGCCGAGTTCGAGTTCACTGACGTCGGGCCAGCCGCTACGAGAGACACGGTATCGGAAATCGAATTCACGTATCCACTCCACCCGTTGAAGGAAGTCAAGAAGGGAATCCCCGATGCCTTTAGGACAAGCGTTGAGGACGGAGGGACATAGATGATCATTATAGCCCCGGATGATATTGTGCCTGAGATTGGCCCGTCACTGTACGAGACCCCTAGAGGCCCATTGGCGTGGACTGTTACGCCTGCATAGAAGAGTGCGGTCTCTGTAGTCGAGTTTCCCGTCCCAACCGTCAGGACTAACGACCCGTTCGAAGGACTGATGATGGACTTGCTCGAGCCCTGCCAGCCTACAAACTCCCACCCCACGGTTGGTACTGCGGTTAGAATAAGACGGTCTCCCGAATTGAACCATCCGGACTCGGGAGAAACGCTACCCCCATCGACGGCGCTTCCGTTGATTGCAACGTAGAGCTGGTGATAATAGGCGAGATTGACCGAGAGTCCTGCGACTACCACCCCTGTTGCGGAACTGTTCGTGGCAAGTCTGTCGTTAGTTCCAAGTGAATACACCTGCTGTACTGAGTAATTCGCTCCCGAGTCCAGCCACAGGGAGTTGTTCCCTGTCACGATGGTGGCATTGTAGGGCCTCCCGGCAGAGGCCGATTTCAATGCTAGACCAGGGTAGATTAGAGTACCTTTGAAGGTGATCGCAAAGCTCACGAGGAACTGGCGGTGGTAAATAGCATCCACGTTCCTGGATGATACGATGCGCCCAGTCGACCCGCCAAACCACCTTTCGCTTCCGGCTGAACCGGGGAGCAGGCTCTGGAATTGGTATCTCGATCCTGCGTCAGCCCACACGGTACCGTTTGCCAGCGCAGTCATCGGAGATCCGAATGAAGTGTAGTTTACGGAAGGAGGCGAGAATCCTGATCCTCCACCTAAAACAGAGAAACCGAAGCTGACCTCGTATTGGGCGTAGTAGACGATTTGAAGTGTCTGGGCAGACTTTGCAACCCCGCCGGTCGTTTGGTTGGCCTCCCATCGCTCGCCCGAGATTGTACCGTTAAGACGGGCAGAAACGGACCATTCCGTCCCCACGTCCACCTTGTACGTTGTGGGGGTCTGGGTCAGCGCAACCGTGTTCACGGTTCCGTTCGCGAAGTACAAGAACTCAGGAGTTGGGTAGCCAAGAGACGCTGCTCCAGGTCCTCCCTCTACTGTGAAGGACAGGGTGAGGGGGACGGTCAAAGAAGTAGGTTCAGTTTCGTTACCCAGAGCGCCAGTCACGAACTCATGAGCGTCGCTGTACTCGGTGGTTCCGTTGTAAGAGAATTCCTGAAGCGCGGTCGTGGCTGTGTAATTTGTAGGAGACGTGGCATTTGCAGAAAAGACGGACTGAAAGCTCTGCGAATTGAATTCGTCCATCCACATCCATGCCGAAGAAGGTGAAAAAGCAGAATTTGAATAGATCACACCTGCCTCGTTAGCGTAGTACGGAAGCCCGTGGTACCATTCGGTCATGAGGCCGGTGAAGTACCCGTTTTGGTCCGCTATTGAGTCTGGTAGACCCACAAAGTAGGTCGCACCGACGCCAGAATAGGATTCCAATGCACTCGCCCCAGTGAAGGCGTCCTGAGCGAGCATTACGACGCTTTGGGTCGAACTTGAAAAGTAGAGGTTCAAGAGGACGACGTCGCCCGGATACACGGGTCCTGAAAAGTCCTGAAGCCCCCCCTGTCCGTTTGACGGAAAGACTGAATTGCCAGAGTTGTCAAAGACTTCGTAACTCATATCGAACCCTGTCCCCGGAATGCTCCCTGGAGCCCAGTTCCAGGACACGCCGACCTGATACCAGTAGCCCATGTTTGAGACGCCGTTCAGGAGGTACGCAGGGCCGTCTCCTAGGGTGGGGTCGGTCTGTTCGGCCACTGTTACGTTGTATTCGATTGACGTGAAGTTCTGTGTGAATGTCAGACCTAGCTGCTCGTCGAACGTCGAAAGGGAGGAAGGGGGTCCATGCCCTCTGTAAGGGAGGGTGATATCGGGCCTTGCCTCGTCTGTGCCACCGCATGAGCAGACCGTGGTCTTGACTGCACCCACGTTCGGAGATTCTCTGCCAGAGCTTGCAACAATTCCGGAGCAGAGTAGTAACGAGAGAGCAAGACAAAGGACGGTCTTAAGGGAACGCAAGCTCTCTCGACTTTCTTCCGTGACTTCCAAGAATGAAGGGTCGGAGGCAATCTCTTCTATTTAGTTTCTCGAACGGGCGTTACGGGCGGCGCCTGGCGTCCCGGTTAGACCTTCAGAGCCAGAAGGTGAGTCCTAGTACCAGAAAAAGCATCATCAGATATGGACTAGTTATCTTGAATAGGGTGTATGCAGTTGTGCGCGTCCTGTCCACCGCAAGCTTCGCGCTGTAGGCGAGAACCAGCGCACCGAGCGCGAGAGCAGTCAATGTGTAGAAGATGCTAACTGGAGTGAAAAGGAAGATCAGTGCGGAGAAGACGGTGAGCATTGCACTAGCAGCCGCCACACACACGGCCGCCACCCTGTCTCCAAAGACGACGGGGAGCATCGGCACTTTCGCTGCTTCATAATCCTCTCTGCTGAAGATGGCTAGACTCCAGATGTGCGTCGGAATCCAGACCATAACCAAGGCAGACATGTACAGCGCTATGGGGCTGAACGCGTTTCCGACTGCGGAATATCCTACAAGAACTGGCATCCCCCCTGAGAACCCTCCCAGTATTATGTTGAGCCAACTCCTCCTCTTCAGGAGTAAGGAGTATACTATCACGTTGTCGAGCAGGCCAACCACCATAAAGCCGGCTGACTCGGCGTTAACAAAGAAGTAAGGAATGATAATAGATAGGGCCGCAAGTGAAAGACCAAAGGAGAGAGCTGCCCTCGGCGCTATTGCACCGGAAGGAATCGGTCTCCTCATGGTCCGTTTCATTATGCCGTCGATGTCCCTGTCATGATAATTGGTCAGCACGTCAGCAGACGCGCTTCCAAAAACGAGTGAAATACACACGGTTAGCATTAGGGGGTAGGAAAGCACCGAGCCCGGCGTTTCACGGTACGCCACTAACATCGCCACTAGCCCGGTGAAAACGAGCAATCCCCATATCCTGGGCTTCGTCAGGCGCCAGTAACTCCCCATAGAACCTCCGAGGGACAACCGAAGTGAGCCATGCAACGCGACGATAAAACATTGCTGGTAAGGGGCCAAGGTGTATGCCAGAATCTCCATGCAAATATGAGATCTGGTAATTCTGATGATTCCTTAGTCTTGTTTCTTACGACACCAGAAGGAAGAGGAGGAAATAACGTGATCATAGAGGCGGAGAGAGGTTGTCTCGAAACTAGGCTGCTCCGTGAAGGGTTGGCTTCTCTTTCCTTTCCTTTTCTACCCTCCTCACGGTTATCTCTCCTTCAGTAACAATCAAGATGATCTGGTCCCTCTCCTTCCAACCAAAACCCTCGACTACCGGGTTTGGAATGGTGATTCTCAAGCTGTTCCCGGTCTTTCCGAGTGTGACCCGGAAGATGACAGGCACGGACGTACTCCGGTTCTAACGCCAATTTAACCTTAGTTTTGTCAGTGGAAAGCGAAGCTCTGGTCAATTCCGACCATCCAAAGCCGATATCAAGAGAGGTAATTACGAGAGTTCTAACATGGCTTCGCTTACAGAAGTGCAACATATCGTTGTGTGTAGGTTCCGCTGGGAGGACATTGGCTTCGAGCTCGACAACCTCGAGCAAGGTTTGGATGACGATTGGCCAGAGTAGCGCAGGCAACAACTTCCATTAAGACCTTGACCCCCTGGTCAAGGATGCGATGATGCTGCTGAAAGGACGCTTGAAGGGTTCTGACTCCCGAGGGCACGGCGACGATGAGAGACGAGACCTTTGCGAATTGATTGAATTATCCGACCATGTAAGCTTCATCCTCAACGCTTTTAGCTATAGCGCGCGCGCCGGAGAGTTGAGGGCAACGATCGTCCATCAAGAACTAGTTGTGGACGGGCCGAATTTCAGATTAGGAGACACATTCCTGCCTCGGTCAAGACTCCGAAGCTTTCAAGTACTTACGTGAATGGTGTGTTTCATCCGAGAGTTCAGAAAGCGCCTTAGACCTATTCCGTAGCAAGGCTAAGACCCGATTTGGTGTCGGCCAGCGGTCGCCCGTGTGTCTCGGAGGACATCCATCACCAGCCTCAGAGTGATTTATCTACCAGCGGTAAGAGTTTCACAGTATTGAACACGTTTTCGAATAGGAGCGCCCTTGCCAAGGCCCAGAATTTCGACGGAATATTCGAGATGGTCAAGGCTGCTACCGAAGAGGCGCTCGGAATGCACAGGGCGGGCCTAACACTTGTCCTGGGGGACATTCCAAACAACATTGGTGCATACCACCAGATGGGATCGAACACGATTGTTATGAATCGAAACCTGCTGAGAGTCGTACAAAAACTGTCCAAGTCAAAGATAAGGGTCAACTCCTACGTCTTCATGATACTCCTTCATGAGTACCTCCACTCGCTCGGCTACGAAAGTGACCAACAAGTGAGGGACCTCAGCCGTCAGATCTCTAGAGGTTTCTTCGGAAGGGGACACCTCGCTGGGGAAATGGCAGTTAAGCCCCTCGATGCGTTTTTCCCTGAATTGCCGAAATTCGTATCATTCAGGGACAGAGGTGCCTATGAGACCGTCCGCCGATTCGACTCCTCGAGCACTCCTTACATAGGTTGACGCGAATTAGGGCCGAAATCACGTTAGAGACCTAATTGATTCCAACCCTAATGAGTATTTTCGTTTTCTTGACAGGCGCAAGTTGTCAGATCTTCTGAGGTTCTTCTGCACGACGCGCCTGGCGGCGCCCAGTCGGAACTCGAGACACAAGTGACCTAATGCCCGGGAATCCGTAAATACCTCAACGAGTCGCGCCGAGCTTCGAAGGCTCACGGCGTCACTTGAGTTCGGCCCGATCGCCGTAGACATCGTCGTTTCATGGATAAGAATGATACTTGCCCTTGGGCTAAGTATTCTTTTCGCGCTTGTAATTGGAATAACCGCGGCCAGAAGCAGGAGGGCAGAGTCAGTGATTCTCCCTCTACTCGACATCTTCCAATCGATTCCAATCTTAGGCTTCTTTCCGTTCGTAATCGGAGCAATCTACGGGGTCATGCCGAATATCGTTGGAGCAAATCTCGCCGTGATTTTCCTGATCTTCACGAGCATGTCCTGGAACATCGCTTTCGGTGTGTATGAGGCAGTTAGGGCAATACCGCAGGACTATGCGGATCTCTTGAACATGTCGAACGCAAGTGGGTGGCAAAGGACAAAGTCACTGTACATACCAGCTTCGCTAAGCAGAATATCGTACAATACCCAGACATCTTGGGCAGTCGGACTTTTCTTCCTTGTCGCCAGTGAGATCATCGTTGTTGGGAAGCAGCAAATCCCCGTGGGAGCTGGCATTGGGATTGCCGCCACGAAGTTCGCCGGTGACTTCGCCAACTATGCTCTCCTGATAATCGGTCTGATTCTTGCAGTCGTGGTATGGAGGTTCATCTTCCTGCGGGAGTTCGCGCTTTGGTCTGAAAAGTACAAGATGATGGAAGAGCCACGCGAGATACACAATGACCCAATAATGCGATTTTACTCGTGGGTGAATCAACGCAGCATCTCCAAACTATTCCTTCTCACACATGGCAAAGGGGTAACGCGATTCACCTCCGCGATCTCGAGGTTCAGGAGAGGAATCAAGTATGCCGTAGCGATATTCTTGGGCATCTTTCTCCTGTTGGTTGTGGTGACCCTGCTGACAAGAACCGGGGTCACAACGATTCACATGCCGTCGCTGTCGAGGTTGATTTCTGACGAAAGCTACGTTCTCTACAACCTGGGCGCATCCTTCATGAGAGTGTGGTATGTCTATGGAATCTGCGTTGCCATTGGGCTACCACTAGGGATCGTTATCTCTCTGAATTTTAAGCTCTATGACTCTGTGTCCCCGGTCCTCGAAGTAATATCATCGATACCGGCACCAATACTGTTGCCAGCGATCGTCCTGATTCCAGTCCTCGGACACGCTCCAGAGGCCGTAGCGGCTATTGTGATAATGCTCTCCATAATATGGTACATCATTTTCAACGTCATGGCAGGAGTAAGGACTCTGCCAGCGGAACTCAAGGAGTTACCCCGTGTTTTCAGAGTGAGCCGGCTTTCAGCCTGGAGGAATGTGTACATTCCAGGAGCACTGACAGGTTTTGTAACTGGCTCTATCACTGCCATCGGGGGCGCCTGGAACGCCCTCATCATCGCAGAATACTTCAACCCGTCGGGCGGCATCCCCCTAACGCAGACATCCGCCGGAATCGGGAAGATCATCGTAATCGCAACAGGCAACAACACCGTTCCACCTGATTATCTGACACTCACCCTTGCAATAGTGTCGATGACTGTCTTAATAGTGGCGTTCAATTTACTCGTCTGGAGAAGAGTCTATCATCACGTGACTAAGCGGTACACGTATAACCGATAGGAGATCGGGGATTCTTGATGTCGGAAGTCCCGTCACAAATTCATGGAGGAAAAATCATCTCTGTCGATAACATCAGTCTTGTGTATTACAAGGAGAAGGAACCATTGCCTGTCCTTGCTGACGTTTCACTCACTGCTGGAAAGGACCAGCTTGTAGCTATAACGGGGCCATCTGGCTGCGGGAAATCAACGCTCCTGAGGATAATGGCAGGGCTGACGAAGGCTACGTCGGGGACAGTGAAGGTACTGGATTCCGAGGTGACTGGCCCACGAGCGGACATCACGATGGTCTTTCAGAATTTTGTTCTGCTTCCATGGCGAACCTCGTTGGAGAACGTGCTCTTCGGGCTCAGCTCCCGGACCGATCTCACAGAGGGACAGAAGCTGGACAAGGCGAAAAAAGCCCTCGAGGAGACCGGGCTTATGGGATTCGAGAATGTCTATCCTGGAGAATTATCAGGAGGCATGAAACAGAGGGTTGGAGTGGCCCGCGCACTGGCGACTGATCCCGAGGTCATGCTGATGGATGAACCATTCAGTTCGCTCGATGACTTGACTGCTGAGAGGCTGAGAAGAGAAATTCACGAGCTATTAATCAATCCATCGACGTCTGTCAAGACTGTGATAATGGTCAGTCACAACGTAGAAGAGATCATAGAACTCGCGGACAAGGCGATCGTGCTTTCCCAAAGGCCGGCTCATGTGGCTGGAGAGGTCAAGATAGACTTGCCGAGGCCTCGGAACAAAAAGTCCGAGGAGTTCTTCAAGTGGGTGGACAAGGTGTACTCGTTACTCTCATGACTGCGACACGTTTCTTAAGCCGGAGCTCTACCGGGTGAGGGGCTGGAACTCTTGTTCGAACCGGGTAGGCCCCTTCCGATTGCTCTGATAATGCCGGGCAACGTAAGAGCAGGTCAGGTAATTAGCCTAGTCGAGGTCACCGGTGGGCTCGGCGCAAAGGTGGACGTGCCAAGACTCGCTGACGAGTTGGGTGCAGACATCGCAGTTCTGCTCGGTGTCTTGGATGCGGCGGAGATGCTCGGTCTCGTCAAGAGCGAAAAAGGCGTCGTTTACTTAACTGAACTCGGCCTGAAATTCCAGAAAGCCTCGAAAAACAAGGTTAGGATGCTGAAGGAAAGACTCGCAAGTATCGAGCCATTTCGAACGGCCCTCGACCTGTCATCCAAGGGCAGACCAATCACTGCAGGGCAGGTCGCTGACAGTCTCAGTGAGATAGGAATAAAGTGGCATTACCAGCCGGACCTCAATGAAGCACTGATCAAGACTCTCCTGGTCCACTGGACCATTTACGGCGGACTAATGAGCTACGACGGCAAGACTGGAAAATTCCAGAAACTGTAACTATCGCTCAAGGAACCCAGAAGATGTATGGGCGATCTCGCCGCATACAATGGTAGCCGCAACTCCAACCTTCCTGATCATCGCAGGATGCATATCTCTTAGGTCCGAGTCGAGCAATGTAATGTTCGCCTCTGCACCTTCTACTAACGATCCGCTCCAGGCTTCATCGAACCCGTTGGATGTTGCGTTCTTCGTGTATAGTGCCAATCCATCATCAAGCGACAATGCCTCTTCGGGCGCGTATCTCCCTCTCACCATGGCTGCCCAGATTCCGAGCAGGGGATTCATCTGCTCGATTGGAGAGTCTGAGCTTCCCGACGCCACTACCCCCTCTGACAGCATTGACTTGAGGGGATACAGATCCGTGACCCTCTCCCGCCCCAGCCTTGCGGCCGCCCACGAGTCGGATGTTATGAACAGAGGCTGCACGGCCGATCTGATCCCATGCTTTGCCATCTTGGACATTAGGTCACGGGGGAGAAGACTGGCGTGCTCCACCCTATGCCGCTTCGGATTCCGCGCTCCAGTCACGCGTGAGAGAGCCTCAATTGTCTGCTCGACCGCCCTGTCACCGATGGCGTGCACTATGACCTGATAGCCGGCTTTGTCAGCTCGCTCGATGGTTTCTCCCAGTTCCTCGTCGCCGTACCTTAGCATTCCGTAGTTTCCTGGATCATCTGAATACTCCTCTCGAAGTGCCGCGGTTCTAGCCCCGAGGGAGCCATCAGCATAGACCTTCACGCCCCCTATTTTCAGGTGAGGGGACGAGAGTCTTGCTCGGAGTCCCTTCCCCTCCAAGTAGGCGAGGGCTTCCGGAGGCACGTAAACCCTGTAACGGAGGGCAAGAGAACGTGAGGAGTCGAGCGATGCCAATGCCTGCAGCTCTTCTGCATAGCCTGAAACGGATAGCACGGCGTGCAGACTGGTCAGGCCGCACCTAGTGGCTTCCGACTCGGCAGCGAGCAAGTAGTCCTCGCAGGCATCTGCACTGCGAGGCATACTTGCGTAGACCTCTTCCAGGGCACCCTCCTTTACGATGCCGGTGAGGCGTCCTTCCGCATCTCTAGCGAATTCAGGCCCCTGTCTCCGTTCGAAACCGAGTCTCTCAATTGCGACGGTGTTCACAAGCGCGATGTGTCCGCAGACACGAGTCAGGACGACTGGATTACCTTTGGTGATGTCATCTATGTCGGAGCGGTTTGGCATCCTTCCATCGGTGAAGGCCTCCTGGTCCCATCCCATGCCTGTCACCCACTCCCCTTGCTTGGACCTCTGAACACGAGCGAATAGGCGGAGTCTTAGCCCAGTAATGTTCGCTGCCCCACGGAGGTCGACGTTTCGCTTCAGCCATCCAAATTCGAAAGGGTGGCAATGTGTGTCGGCGAAACCTGGGTAGAGCGCCCCTCCATTGGCATCCAGTCTTCTGACGCTGCTATTGTCAGCAATCTTTCGGCCGCTCAACGTTCGGACAATCTTTTCCCCTTCAATCAAGACAGTCTGTTCTTCGCGCTCTCCCCAGGGTCTACAGTTCTCAATCACGATGGGCGTCTGGCGAGCACCTCCCTTGCAAATTCAGCGGAAGCCCGTTTGCTTCCTGAGCCTGCGAGGAGCATCAAATCAGTAGGAGTGTCAACATCGGAGGCAATTCCCTCACCGCAACAGACGGCTAGAGACATCCCCTTCCTCGCAATACCTCGGATGTGGTTCCAGAAGCTGTCGGAATCATAGCTCAGAGGTGGAGCCTTCAGCCGCGAAAATGCAAGCAGGTTCGTGCCGTCGAATGAACGAGAAGGTGCGAGAACACACTCGAAGGACTTCTTGAGGCCTATCGCGTACCTGACCTCTGCCGAGGAGAGCATCGGGAGGTCCGACGGGATTACAACAAAGTCTTCGACAGTTGAGAGAGCAGACATGCCCACGGCAACGGCTCTGCTCACCCCGCTGTCTCCTTGTTCCTGAATCGTCCTGGCACAAGCCTTTCGAGAGAGGGCTAACGCCGATCTGTCGGACGTGACGACATAGCAAATCGGAAGCAGAGCTGCGCCTCTTAGCGCTTGGATGACATCGAGGAGCATCAGCTCCGAGATCTTGCTCCTTTCAGCTGATGTGAGGACTTTCGAGAGCCTTGATTTCCTCTGTTTAGCTTTGAAAGGGATCAAGATTGCTGTATCTCTCAAGCTGCCAGCAACTCTCTTGCGAGCCTGATTTCGTCGCGTCGCCCTCGCATGACGATGTCAGAGCTGCGACATGAAACCCCGAGTTCGCGGATGTCAGTCGCCACACGCCGATCGCGCCTGTCTATGATCAGGGAGTCGATAAACCCGGAGTACGCTTCTGCGACGCCCACGGAGTCGGTCCTCATCCCCATCGCCTTCATCAGCTTGCCTGCAGGGCCGCTGATAGGTTCCTGACCAATCATGGGAGACAGACTGGTTATCCTTGCCGGGGCCGAAGCAAGCATCTCGAGGAACCCTGGGGCCGCGAGCATAGGGCCTATGCTCGATACTGGATTAGCCGGACATACCACGATCCTGTCTGCCGTGCCGATTGCCTCCTCGACTTGCCTCGTGGGGACCGCGTCGGAAGCACCAGTGTACTTCACTCCTCTTACCGCGGGATCGCCTCTTTCCCTTACCCAGAACTCCTGAAGGTGCATCGTCCCTCTCGAAGTTAAAACTCGTGTTTCTACAGAATCATCCGTCACTGGCAGTAACCGTTGGGAGACACCGTAAGCCTTCCTAAGTTTCTCAGTGGCCTCAGTTAGAGAAACCCCCTCTCGGAGCAGCTCGGTTCTAACCAAATGGGTCGCTATGTCTCTGTCACCAAGGGAGAACCATGTCGACTCGCCCATCAAGCCGAGTTGGGCGAGCGTGCGGAAGGTGTCCCCCTCTATGCCCCACCCCTTCTTCTTTGAAGCGACTCCGGCGAGAGTGTACATCGCAATGTCTATGTCAGGACAAACGTAGAGACCATGCGTCCAATAGTTGTCACCTACGTTCGCGATGACCGTGAGGTCAACCCCGATGACAGATAGCCCCCTCAAGAGCTTCGCCGAACCTGTCCCCCCCGCGAGCGCGACGACCTTGACTAAATTCACCTGAAGAGGTCCCTCTCCTTGCTCATCAACAGTGACCTGATGCCGCTCTCCCCTCTTGTGTAATTGACTCCCCGAGCCACTGCCGCCGGAACCCCTTCCAGCTTCCCCATCACGAGCTCCGCCGCTCCCGCGACCTCGTCCACCACCGAGGGCTCGGTTACTCTTAGGGAATATCCGAACCTGTCCTTCCTTCCCCGGAAAGACAGGAGAGGGTTGATGCCCGAGCAGCCGATAGCCACGTCCGTCTGTCCCCTACGCCATGGGCGGCCGAATGTGTCAGTTACGATCACGGCCAGACGTTTCTTCGTCTTCGCCTCGAGAGCCCTGCGGATTTTGCGAGCGCTGCGGTCAGAGTCCGTTGGGAGGAGACTTGCGAACCCCGTTCCGACATTTGACTGATCGACGCCGGAGTTGGCGCAGACGAAGCCATGCTTGGTCTCGGTTATCACCACTCCGTGCCCCCGCCTGACTACTCGTACGGCCTCCCGAAGGACAAGTTCCATGAGACGAGGGTCCTTTCCTTCCTCTCTCGCCAGCTCCTGCGCCATCCTGCTAGGGAGAACGCTGTCGAGTCTTACTACTTTCCCCTCTGCTTTCGAGACCAGTTTCTGCTTCAGGACCACGATGTCCCCATCTTCCAGCTGTATCATCGATTTTCGGAGGGCTGAGACGACCAGGAGTGGCAGGTCGGCGCCCTCCTCCACCTCAGGCATGCCTTTTAGGGGGAAGACCTCGAGCTTTCCCATCTCGGTACTCTCTCCCGACCGCCTTGCGGGAGCGCGATAAATGCTCCTACTTGGCGCCTTGTTCTGTAGCGGATTTTTTAATACTCAGAGAATTACGACCGCACCGTTTGCCCACCCAAGAAGAAGTGACGAAAGCCCTCGCCGGAGTGAAAGACCCAGAGCTAGGCCGGGACGTCGTCTCTCTGGGTATGATCGAAGGGATCTCGATAAAAGGAGGGAAGGTGACGTTCACGCTCAATCTTACGACCCCTGCCTGCCCTCTCCGAACGAGGCTCGAGAACGCAGCGAAGGAGGCGGTCGCGAGTCTACCTGGCGTGACGGAGGTGGACATGAAAACTGGCTCAGTAGTATACGCGACCAGAGACACCACCCAGACAGAGGTGCTGGCCGGCGTGAAGAACATCATCGCTGTGGCAAGCGGGAAGGGCGGGGTAGGCAAGTCCACGGTGTCTGTAAACCTGGCCGTGGCACTAGCGTCGTCGGGGGCAAAGGTCGGAATTCTCGACGCCGACGTGTACGGTCCGAACATACCGCATATGATGGGCGTGAGCGGAGCGGACGCCACGGTAAAAGATGGGATGATTTCTCCTCCGGTCGCCCATGGGATCAAGGTCGCCTCGCTCGGCTTCTTCTACACGGACGAGACACCTGTGATATGGCGAGGACCCCTCGTCGCTGGAGCAGTAAAGCAGCTACTTACCCAGGTAGATTGGGGAGAGCTAGACTATCTAATCTGTGACCTTCCGCCGGGTACAGGCGACGCGTCTCTCACTCTTGCCCAGACCGTCCCTCTTGGAGGGATAGTGATAGTGACGACTCCACAGGAGGCCGCCCTGAGTATTGCTTCCAAAGCGCTATCCATGTTCCGAAGGTTGGACGTCCCTATCATCGGCGTGGTGGAGAACATGAGCTACTACATCTGCCCGCGTTGCGGAGAGAAGGCGTACATCTTCTCAAGTGGCGGGGGTAAGAAAATCGCTTCCGAGCTGAACGTCGATTTCCTCGGTGAAATCCCTTTGGTCACCGTGGTGAGGGAGCAGTCTGACGCGGGAGTCCCGATAGTTGCCGCAAGACCAGAGTCTCCCGAGGCG
This sequence comes from uncultured Nitrosopumilales archaeon, assembly GCA_964533695.1. Taxonomy (GTDB): domain Archaea; phylum Thermoproteota; class Nitrososphaeria; order Nitrososphaerales; family Gagatemarchaeaceae; genus UBA183. Next base: position 17,588 of record CAZHNH010000006.1, read on the forward strand.
GCCAACTTCAAGGAGTTCGCCTTCAGGGTCGCCGGGATTGTCAGTATCGTTGCCTTCGCAAAGATGAACAAGAAACGCGAGGAGGGGAGGTAGATAGAGTCGTGGGAGGTGCTAATCACAAGCCGGCGGTGCGGACTTCAGCTGCCTTGCACGCCACGCGTATTGTGCCGTACACCCAACCCGCTTTTGACATATTGTAATGATACGCGCTAGTGGACTGCCACCGCGTCAATCTCGACCCTGGCGCCCTTCGGAAGGGCTTTCACCTCGACAGTTGACCGGGCAGGGAAAGGCGACGAGAAATGCTTCGCGTATTCTTCGTTCATCTGTTGGAACTCGGAGAGGTCGGTCATAAAGACGGTGGTCTTCACCACGTCTTTCAGGCCGAGTCCGACCCCTCCAAGGACGGCCTCGAGGTTGTCGAACACTCGTCTCGTCTGCGCTACTATCCCCTCCTCGAGCTTCCCTGTGGAAGGGTCGGCACCTACCTGACCTGAACAGTACACGCCCATGCTTGCTTCAACTGCCTGAGAGTATGGACCTATCGGAGCTGGCGCGGCCGTTGACCTGACTTCTCGTTTCAAGGCATACTGTCGAATTTGCGTGTCTTAAATCGGTTTTCAGAAGCATGGATTAGACTCTGGCCTCCGGCCCACTCAACATTCGTACTAACCCATCATAGACCTCTGACTCTTCGCCGTACTGCAGCCACTGTTTCCCATCCATGTCTTCGAGCATCGTGGAGATTCGCTTACCCCTCTTTGAAACGATGATCACTCGCTTACCCGCGCCGTAGGCTGCCATGATCTCCATCCCCACGCCTGTGCTCGGGTCGGTCACATCTGCGACCAAGAGGTCTGCCATCATGGACCCTGACCTGTCACGCTGGAAGACATTCACAGAAGACGGAATTGAGACTTCCATTGGATCCAAGTTCCAAGGCGAGGCGACTTCGTGTCCTGCGTCTCTGATGGCCTTGGCCATCAGCCTGGTTCTGGAGATGTTTCTATTGGAAACGAGAGGCACGGCGAGATATACTTTCATCGCGCCTCCGGGGAAAAAGTCTCGGGTTTATGACTTGCTCGAGATCGCAGCATTGAGGGGATGCATGCCAACTTTCCGGTGGTCGCACTTCTGTGGACTGTGGGCATAGCAATAGGTTGCTCCACAAACGTGGCATGTATAATAGAACCCGACTCCAAGGCTGCTGCCACAGAGGCCGCAAGTTGGCGACGCCTTCTGTTCCTGGCTCGTATACATGCGCTGATCTTCGACTGAAATAGTTAGGCGCTCTCTATTAAGCAGTTTTGCCAGTACTTATATGCGAAACAGAGAGGGGTATACGAAATTAATATTCACGATTCACCGTCAATAGCGTGAATTTACAGTGACCGAGCCCTCTTTCAGTCATTTTATACTTGAGGTGCTGACACCGAGGGTCATAATTAAACAAGCTCAGGGACGTCTTTTGATACCCAACAGTGTAGACGTCTACATAGCGAGCTGTCCGAGCGCGCCTAAGGCAAGCCCAAGGAGAAGGAGCCGATGAAGGCGAGCGTGAGGATAGCGAAGAAGTCAACGAACCAACAAGGAGCGAGTCAACATGACCCAACATGAATTCGTGGCGGTGTTGAAGAGGCCTAAGGGTACTGGGACCTGGACATACTTCGATGTTCCATTCGACTCAAAGAAGGCGTTTGGGAGAGTGTCGAGGATTCCAGTAAGAGGCACAGTTGACATGATGGAGTTCAGGAACTCACTTCTTCCTAATGGAACTGGAGGGCACTTTATGGTTGTCAAGAGCGACCTACGAAAGGCGATAGGCAAAGAAGCAGGAGAGAAGGTTCACGTTTTGATGAGGCTGGACACCACCCCAAGGGAGATCATCGTGCCGCCTGTAATCCTCCAAAGGATACGAAAGAACCAGGAGGCACGAAAGTATTTCGAAGGCTTGTCATATTCGCACAAGAAAGCATACATTGAATGGATCCAAGGAGCAAAGAGGACGGAGACGAGAGAGATCCGCCTCAAGAGGATGATCGAATTGTTAGCGACTTCGAGAACCCTCAGGTAAGAGGGTGGTCCTGTGGACGGCTCCACCTCGAGATGTGCCGGGACGAACCTCCGAGAGCTTCAAAAGTGGCGGGCCTTTACCTCTTATAGCCTACTCTTCTGAGAAACTCGTGTCTTTCCTTCTTATCAGCTTCTGTTTCGGCCCCTTTCGGAGAGACACCGTCCACTACCCCCAGGATCCCCCTCCCAGAGCCAATATCCGCGACGATTGCAGTGACTTGATTTGCTGTTGCGCAATATATCCCTGCAACCTCTTCTACACCCTTCAGCCTGTTTAGGACGTTGATAGGAAAGGCGCCCGCTAGCAATACGACAAAGGTGTGCCCGGCCCTCAGTTTGAGAGCAAGGCCTGCTGCCACCGAGACTAGGGCGGGGTCCGACCCATCAGACCTCACGAGCGCCTTCCCGGAGGCTTCGCAGAATGCAACCCCAAATTTAATCCCTGGCATGGAAGTAACCAGGGTTTCATAGATGTCCTCCACCGACTTCACAAAATGCGCCTGTCCCAGAATCAATTGGCACCCTTCCGGGAACTCAAGCCCAATCTCTTCAGTCTTCATTCGCCACCCTCTTCCGGATAGCTTAGAATTAACTCTTGGGCGCTCCTTGGCAGTCAGGTGTGGCACTTGCGGCAATCTGCGTCAAAGCTTCAGAATGCCCGTGCGCTGCGAGCGCAGGTTGAGTCCCGCTTTCCCCCGTGACATTCGCAACTGAATGAAAAATGACCGGTCAAGTGACACTGGGGAGGTTGCAAGGACATTCATCTCCTCGACTCCACTGCAATAGCCCTCTCTTCGAAGAACCGCCTCGTGGTGCCGCTCGCGGGTGAGTCGAAGGGGTCGACGCTGACAACTACCGGGAGGTTCCGAACTGCGTATCCTAATAGAAGGCACATCTTTGGCGGAAGGGTCCTTACTATGGCCTTCACTGTATCGGCATCGGCCATCGACGCTTGGGAGACGAGGTTGAGGTCCGAGTCATTGCTGAAGCTATAGAGGAAGATGTTGTCCACCTGCCTGTATATCTTCTGGTCGATAGCGTCAGGTTGATTCGTTACAAAGACAGTGAAGACCCCAAAGTGGCGCATCCGGGTTATGAGGTCCTCCCAGTATGTGTCCCTGAGATAGAGATGGGCTTCCTCTGCGAAGAGGAAGACTGGAGGTATCCTCCTGCGCTCAAGGAGCTCGACTACTTTGGACAACATCAGTTCGACCACCATCCTCCTGTTGAGCGGGGAGACGCCGCTCAATGTCACAATGAGCGAAGCGCCGCCTAAATTGAGGTCGAAGAACGCCTGCAAGTCGAACTGCTGGTGGGCAGAGTCGGAAAAGAGGCCGCATGAGGCGATTGTGTGATATCTAGCGAAGAGCGCGTCCCTTACGAACTCGTTACATCGCCACTGGCTGATGGCCAATTCGAGGGACGCGAGGGACAGTTCGTTGCGCGCCTCGAGCTGCTCCCAGATCTTCACGAACTCGCGGAGCGACGTCCCAGGCATATCGAGCGAGTGTGACAATAGGTTCACGATGGAGCGAAGTCCAACCGTCGAAAGCGAAAATTTTAGGTCGCGCCCCGGCCGCATGGCTCTTACCTTGGCGTCAACTGGAGTCCGAGAACCATCCATCCGTTGACCTATGGACGAATATTCGTCGTTCAGGTCGAAGACGATGGAATAAGCGCCCTGCTCGAGCAGCCCTCTCAGCAGCATTTTTGCCAGGTGGGACTTCCCAGACTCCTTTCTCCCTGTTATTACCGTAATCCTTCCGTCAAGCGACTCGGCCGGTATCGCGAAGCCCGAAGAGTCTGAGTCGACAGTCCCCACCTTAATCATCCTAGTCCCCAAGGGAGGGAGTGCTTCCGTCAAATCCTCGATCATGAGCCTCGACACCTTGGAACTCGTCCTTGACGGCATCCAATCAGCGCGCTGGGTCAGCCGACCTTCGAAGACAGTTCCCCTCGGCTTACATAATAGGATGCGCATGTCTCTTATCAAGGTGGAGATGGTCGCCAGGTCTGCGGGGTCGGCCGTGGTCCCTGGGGCCGAAGCTGAGAGAACTTCTTCACGAGCTATCTCCTCCTCGATCCCTTCGATGTCAAGATACCGTTCGTCGTAGACCTGCAGAACAAGGCTGCGCTCGCCTTCGGCCGCCACGAGGTAGTCTCCTACCCTCACACGCTCGCGGGCGGAGGCGATTACGAGAATGTCGTCGGACTCCTTCCTTAGTATCTTCATCTGTCAGGCCCCTCCCTTGAAGCTCCCTAGTGCGATCCTTCTTAGAGAGAATGTTGGGAGTTGTCTTAGCTTGAAGCGCTTTGTTACGAAAGCTTTCAGCGCCTGGTCGTCCGCCTTTGAGAATATGGAGAGGTGGTGGGCCACCTTAAGAGAGTCGGGGTACCCTGAAGAGAATGCGTCGTTCCAGAGGATTGCTCCGAGAACGCGACACAGGGACTCGTCACCCTGCTGTGCTGCGATATCAAGCCTGAACACGAGACCATCTCCGGAGAACTTGGCGAGAACGGTCTGCACCTTTCTCGAAGCGCCGTCGTTGTCTGATCCTCCCTGAGCAACTCTGTGATACGCAGCGCCCCTTGACTTTGCAAGGGCCGCCACAACCCCTTCAGAGAATATGAGGCTGCTAGACTTTGAGAAGCCCACGAGGCATATGCCTCCGCCCCTACCACCCTCTGCCACAATCTTCGGAAACTGACCGTTAAATTGCCCCATGGGGTGCTTCAGTGAACCGTCCGCCATGACTATCGCGTCCCCACCTCCAGCAATCAGAGCCCCTATCACGCGCTTTTCTATGGAGTTCCTGATCACCCTCTCGGCCAGCGTATGGTCTGACAGCAAGAACGCGAGATCGGATGGCGAAAGCCCAGAGTCTATCCCGACTAGACCCGAGTCTGAGGCAAAGACCAGGATGGGACCTAGCCTGAAGAATCGCCTAAGAGCCCCGCTGTGGGAGATTCCTATGGCAGCCCTAGCCGCGTAGAGGGCTCCTTCCGAGGCCTCCCCGACAAGTACGCAGGTCGAGTCGACCGACGCGACCGGTCGCCCTTCTTTTATGGGAATTATGCACCCAGGGACCAAGGTCGCGTCCGCCTCCTCGAAGCATGGATACAGCTCCTTCCCATACCTGCTGAAGACGAATCTCTTGCCGTAGAGCTGCCGGTCAACGCTCTCCTCGAGTTCGGCAAACCCTTGCCTGAACTCGTCGGCAAGCGAGTCTAGAACCTCCTGGTCTAGGCCGTCTGGAAGGATGCTTGTTGCAATGGCCATGTTGCGCAACATGGTATGCGAAAGGGGACTATTTAGCTGTTGCGCAACAGCAACATGCGCAATATGACACCTGTCTATGGTAGACCTGGCCGAGAAACGCGTTCACCGTCCCAATCGTTCAAATATGGGCAACTTGCCCAACAAGGGCAACAAGAATCCCCTTGTCTTCTTCGCCGAACATGATCACGGTCAAGCTAAAGAGGGGAGCCTGGGAAATAGAAATCACCTCTCCCGAGGACAGGGTTCAGCAGGCGGTGGAGAGCGTGTTGGCAGGGATGGCCTCCAAGGAACCCGCCCTGGTAGAGTCCCAGGAGGACAAGCAAGATCAGAGGAGGTTCG
>CAZHNH010000007.1:0-16131 GCA_964533695.1 uncultured Nitrosopumilales archaeon
AGCTGCTGTGATGTACACCGTGGCCAGGGCCGGACAGATGGGATTTCATCAGAGAACGGAGACTGGGAAGAGGATTCTCATGACTTCCAGCGCAGCAGAGAAACCAATCACCCCAGCGGGGGGATTCCCACACTTTGGTGATGTAAGGGGCGACTATGCCGTAGTGAGAGGTTCTGTGCCAGGTCCGGCGAGGCGGTTCGTCATGTTAAGAATGGCCGTACGAGGTGTCAGGAAGAGCCAGGCACCACCGCAGGTCATTGAGATGAGCCCGACAATTAGGAGATGAACATGGTGAAGACAGAGGTCGTCGGTCTGGATGGGAAATCGGCAGGGAAGGTCGATGTCCCGGAGGTCTTCTCCACGCAGCTGAGACCTGACTTGGTAAAGCGTGTATTCTGGCTCGTGGGATCTCATGGATTCCAACCCAAGGGAAGGGATCCCATGGCTGGCGAAAGGACCACAGCTGAGACGCATAGCCCTCCGACAGGCACGGGGAGATCAAGAATTCCAAGAGTGAAAGGGGAGAGGTATTCGCGATCTGGACTCGCCGGAGGGGTCGCTAGCATCGTAAAGGGGCGCCTCCCACACCCGCCAAGATCAGAGAAGGTGATTCACTTCGCAGTCAACAGAAAAGAGAGGCGCTTGGCAACCAATTCGGCCATCGCATACACTGCGAACCTCGAGTCTGTGAGGGCAAGGGGTCACAGGGTGAAGAAGCTTGACCTCCCTCTCGTGGTGACGGACGATATTGAGACGGTCGAGAAGACAGCAGAGCTAGCTACGTTCTTCGAGAAGGTCGAACTCGGTGAGGATCTGAAAAGAGTGGAAGAGGGGACAAAGAGAAGGACGGGCAAGGCAAGGCTGCGAGGACGCGTCTACAGGACTAGGGTCGGACCACTTATCGTGGTTACCAACGACAGGGGTCTAGGAAGAGCGGCTGGTGGGATACCTGGAGTTGGGGTCGCAAGAGTAGAGACTCTTAGCGTGCTGGACCTCGCACCTGGGGGGGTGCCAGGGAGGCTCACAGTTTGGACTGAGTCAGCAATGAGCGCGCTGAGCGCGAGGGAAAAGGAGGGAATGCGATAGCTTGAGGATCGAGGACGCCCAGAAACTCCTAAGACGCCCGTATGTCACGGAGCGTACGTTTGACCAGATCGAGAAGGAAAACAAGCTCTGTTTCATTGTCGACGACGACGCTTCAAAGCCACAGATAGCCAGCGCGTTCGAGGCATTGTACGAGGCGAAGGTAGCCGCAATCAACACTGAGAGAACAGTGAAGGGTAAGAAGGCCTTCGTAAGGCTCTTGGAGGAAAACAAGGCCGCTGAGCTGGCATCAAGATTGGGGCTGGTGTAAGAATTGGGAAAGAGGATCCTTCAGCGCAGGAGGGGAAAGGCTGGCATTCAGTTCAGGGCACCTATTCGCGGAAAGATTGCGCCAGTGAGGTATCCGCGGATGGGGGGCGACTCGGAAGGGACTGCTGTTGTTACGGCCCTACGGGACGAAAGAGGCAGGTCAGCCCCTCTCGCACAGATTGGCTACGGGAATCACAAGTTCACGTATCTTCCGGCTGTGTCTGGCATGGCCGTAGGTAAGGAATTTTCAATGGGACCTGCCGCATCTGCTACCTCTGGTAACATCCTAGCGCTCTCCCGAATTCCAGAAGGGACGCGGATCTGCAACATCGAACTGAGACAGGGCGACGGTGGGAGGCTTGTCAGGGCATCAGGCACATCGGCGGTGTTGTTCTCAAAAGCGAACGGCAAGGCAATCATCAAGCTACCATCTGGAAAGAGCATTCTTGTGGATGACAGGTGCCGCGCAATGGTGGGCGAGATCGCCGGAGGAGGAAGGCGAGAGAAACCCTTCCTGACTGCCGGAGCAAGACATCACGCAATGAGAGCTGCAGGGAGAGTCTACCCTCGCATGAGAGGGATAGCCATGGCTGTGGTCTATCACCCGTTCGGAGGAGGGAGACACCAGCACCCTGGCAAGTCGACCAGCACATCCAGGAATGCCCCACCAGGCCGGAAGGTAGGATTAATAGCACCGCGGAAGACCGGACGAGGAAGATTGCCGAGGGCCAGCTCAGAGGTCAAGGGATAGTTGCCAAAGGAATTCAGGTACCGGGGGAAGTCTATAGAGGAGCTGAGTTCCATGTCCACCGAAGCTTTGCTCGAGCTACTTCCTTCGAGGGCGAGGAGATCGCTGAACAGAGGGGTCTCAGAAGAGAAAAGAAAGATTCTAGAAGATGCCAGGGCGATTAAGGAAGGGAGACTGCAGGGACAGATCAAAACCCACGCAAGAGACATGATAGTCTTGCCATCTATGGTCGGACTAACCATAGGGGTCCACAATGGGAAGGAATTTGTTCCCCTCGAGATTAAGGCCGAGATGATCGGAAGGTACCTTGGAGAGTTTGTGATCACGAACAAGAAGGTGGTGCACGGGACACCCGGAATCGGCTCCAGCCGCTCGAGCCTCTACGTGCCTCTGAAGTGAGCCCGCTTCAATGTCCAGTAATCCGTGTACTAGCTGACTGTCGTTTGAGATTGGTCGCGTAGGAAGTTCAGAAGGTAGTTCGGCCCCCCCACCCCCCTCCCTGTGGCGCCACTCGCGTTCCAACCGGTGAATGACTGCGCCCCGGGCCACGCACCTGTCGTTGAGCCCCCGCCCCTATTGGCGTACGTCACACCAAACTTGATCTTGTCGAAGAACTGCTTTACCTCTCCCTTGTCCTTCGAGAAGATGCCCGCGGTCAAGCCGTACTCGGTTGCGTTGGCCTTGGTTATTGCTTCTTGAACACTCGAGAACTCGTCTACGACCACGAAAGGAAGGAAGAGTTCGTCCTCGAAGAGCCTATGGCCAGACGGTAGTCCCGTCACGACCGTCGGCGAAACGTAGTAGCCCTTCGAAAGCGCGCCCCGCTTCAGGACTGTGCCCCCAATCGCTACCTTACCTCCAGATGCCTCAGCTTCCTTTACGACCGCCTCGAACTTGGATACGGCCGCCTCGTCTATTACCGGTCCCATGAAGACATCTCTCTCGCGTGGGTCTCCGACAAGGATCTTATCGACACGTGTTTTCAGAGCTGTGAGGAATTCCTTGGCGATTCCCTTTTGGACATAGAGTCGCGAGGTCGCGCTGCACTTCTGGCCTCCGTAACCGTAAGCTGCCCTGACAGTCCCTTCTACGGCCTTCTCGACGTCTGCCTTTGAAGTGACTATCGTCGGATTCTTGCTCCCCATTTCCAGGAGAATTGGTTTCGGATAGGGTTGACCAGCGTGGAATTTCTTGTAGAGACGCATCCCCACGTCCCTCGAGCCTGTGAAGGCTATTCCGGCGACATCTCGATTCGAGACGAATTCCTCCTCGAAGCTGGACCCTGGACCCGTGACAAAATTCACCGCCTCTGGCGCCACGCCCGCGTCGCAGAACGCTTCATACAGCATGAGCCCCGTTAAGGGAGCAGTGCTCGTGGGTTTCAGAATTATAGAATTCCCAGTAATCAGTGCACCGATGGCCATCCCACTTGCGAGCATGAATGGGAAATTGAAGGGCGAGATGACTGGCCACACTCCGTATGGCTTTTCCAAGACAACCGTGTTTTCTCCCGGGCCCCCGGGTCCCATCTTTGTTACATAGCCGTCGTTTTCTCGCATGAGCTTGGAACAGTATTTCACCGAGTCCATGGCTTCCCAGGCCTCAGCTAGAGCCTCAAGTCTCGTCTTGCCAACCTCGTAGGTAATGGCCACCGCGATCTCGAACTTTCGCTGGTCGACAATGCTCGCAAACTTCTCCATGGCTCCGACCCGCTCTCTCCACGGAGTCTCACTCCAGGCTTCGAATCCCTTCTTCGCTGAAGCAATGGCTGCAGCCGCGTGCTCTCTCGTGCCGACCTGGAAGCGCCCAACGATGATTGAAGTATCAATCGGACTGCGGTGTTCGAACTCTCCTGAGTCAGACCAGACCTTTCGGCCGCCTATGTACATCGGATGCCGGGCGCCGAGCTTTGCCTTGAACTTCTTCAGCTCCTCTTCAAACTTTGGGTGCAGGCTCTCGTCAGCGGAAAGGGTCACGTAGGTAACTTTGGGCGCGGCTTTCTTTGGCATTGCAGCCCGCGCGACGTTTTGCGCTACTTAACGTTTGCCAGCTAATGAAGTCTGATCCATTGTCCATGGCGCAAATTCGTGGCCGGACACCCTGGCATATTCGTCTCGCATGGTTTTCTTCACCTCATCGAAGGGCAACTTCACTCCCCTGATGCGTTCCATTGAGGTCATTACGCTCGGCTCGAAACCGCAGGGCATGATATGCCCGAAGTAGGACAGCTCCGTGTTCACGTTGAGTGCGAACCCATGGTAGGTAACCCAGCCCGCCACAGCAACCCCGACGGATGCGAGCTTTTTGCCATTCACCCAGACCCCCGGGCGACCGTCGACGTGTGAAGCCTCGATGCCGAAACACCGGACTGCGCCTATGATTGCATCCTCCATGTTCCTGACGTGCCTTCGAACGTCGTGATCTCCGAGCATTACAATTGGATAGCCCACGAGCTGACCGGGGCCATGATAGGTGGCATCTCCTCCCCGCTCAACAGAGAACACGGGGACATCCTGTTCCCTGAGGTTGCCTACCGACGTCTTTCTCCCGAGGGTTATCACATGGTCGTGTTCGAGAAGAATGAGGACGTCAGGAATCTCTCCCTTTGCCCTGCGTTCGACGAGCGACCGCTGGAGCTCGAGGGCCGCTCCATACTCAGTGAGCCCAAGATCGACGTATAACCCGTTCATGTTCGCAGCTGGTGGACCGGCTTTCCCGCCGCCGACTCTGACGCTTCCATAATCGCTTCTGGGAATGTTGGGTGTGGGTGAATCGTGAGTGCGATGTCCTCGACTGTGGCTCCCATTTCGATTGCTAGGGCCGCCTCACTGATGAGGTCTGACGCCTCCGGGCCGACAATCTGAACGCCTAGAACGAGGCCGTCGTCAGCCTTTGACACAACTTTGACGAACCCTTCCCCGTCTCCTGAAGAAAGCGCTCTCCCCAGCGCCGCGAACTGGAATCTGGTTCGCTTTACGTTGAAGCCGGCTTCGATGGCCTTAGCCTCCGTAAGTCCCACACTAGCTACTTCGGGGTCACAGAAGACTGCGTCGGGGATGACCTTCCAATCTGCTGCGCTGGGTAACCCCGCAACGCACTCTGCTGCTACGACACCTTCCTTGGACGCCTTGTGGGCGAGCAACGGCGGACCGCGCACGTCTCCTATTGCGTAGACCCATGAAACTGAGGTCCGCATCCTGCCGTCAGTTGCGATGAAACCCCTCCGGTCTGTGCCTACCCCGATAGCCTCGAGATTCATTCCCCTCGTTCGGGGCCTGCGTCCCACGCTGACAAGGACTTTGTCGACCTTCGCTGTGACAATGCCACTAGGAGTCTCAACGTCTACGCTGACACCGTCATTACCCTTTGCAAGCTTGCTAACCTTCGACTTCAGATGAATTACTGCCCCCCTACCTTCGAGCTTCCGTTGTACAACACGGACGACCTCGGGGTCGCTTCCAGGCAGCAGCTGGTCCATAAGTTCGACGATTGTGACAGAGCTCCCTAGCCTCTGAAACATCGAGGCGAACTCGAGCCCGATAGCGCCCCCTCCTACGACAAGCAGCCTGCCGGGGACCCTCCTCAACTCGAGGGCGTCCTTGGAGCCGATGACCATACCCCCGTCGAATTCCAGTCCCGGGAGCTGGATTGACTCGGTGCCGGTGGCTATCACGAGGTTCTTGGTATTGATTTCCTCCTGCTTTCCGTCGTTCCCCCTTACCAATAGCCTGTGGTCTCCGACGACTTCTGCTTCTCCCAAGAGGATGGTGACATGGTTGCCCTTCAGAAGCATCTCTACTCCGCCGACAAGTTTCGAAACTACCTCAGACTTCCACTTCTGCGCCTGTTCGAGGTCGACCGTCACCTCTGTAGCTTTCAGCCCGAATCTCTCTCCTTCTCTGACCTTCTCGAGGAGTCTCGAGATGGTGATGAGAGACTTCGATGGAATGCATCCGTAGTTGAGGCATTCCCCACCTATTCTGTCTGCTTCGACAATGACCGTCCTCAGGCCTAGCTGGCCCGCCCTAATTGCGCATGTATACCCCCCCGGGCCGCCCCCGACGATTGTGATGTCTGCGTCCAGCATGACTAACTCTTCTGCGGCCTTCGACCTCGTTTATGGCTTAAACCTTGCTGAGCGCTGGTCCGATATTCAGAGGACCTCAGCGAGCAACTTCTTGGTATCTTGGAGTGTCTCGATGACCCTGCTAGTAAACCGGGCGGCGTACGCGCCGTCGAATATCCTGTGGTCGAAACTCAGTGACAAATAGGTGGTGTCCCTGATCTCCACATTCCCGTCTCTCGCGACTGGTCTCTTGGTAATCTTGTGGAGGCCGAGGATGGCAGCTTCCGGGAGGTTGATTATGGGCGTAGCAAAGAGACCTCCGATTGCACCCACGTTGGTTATGGTGAAGGTGGAACCGCGTACCTCGTCGAGGGCAAGCTGCCCCGCCCTGGCCTTCTCCGCGAGCGTCTCAATTTCACTAGCGAGCTCGAAGATGTCTTTCGTGTCTGCATTCTTCACTACCGGGACGACGAGTCCCTGTTGGGTGTCAGTCGCGATACCTATGTTGTAATACTTCTTCAGAACGATACTTCCAGCAGCCTCGTCCAGTGACGAGTTGACGTAAGGGAACTCCTTCAGGGCGGGCACGATTGCCTTGATAACGAAGGGGAGGTAGGTCAAACGAACACCACGTTTCTCTGCGCTACCCTTGAAGGCCCCGCGTAACAATACGAGCTCGGTCATGTCTGCCTCGTCGACGTGGGTCACCTGTGCGGTCGTCAGACTTGCTTTCGTCATCCTTTCCGCAATCACCTTCCTAAGCCCGCGAAGTGGGACGACCTCTTCCTGGAGCCCTTCACGCGTTGCCGGAGCTTTAGCAGGGACTAGTTGAGGCGCATTTGTGGCGGAAGCAGAAGCAACCCGCCTCAGGTCATCCTCTGTGATTCTGCCCTGAGGTCCAGATCCCCTGATGTTGGCGATGTCGAGGCCAAGCTCTCTTGCCAGTCTCCTTGTCGCAGGAGTCGCTATGACACCTGCCGACGGCGTGGTAGGTTCTGCCTGTCTGATCGGGGTGACCCCTGTCTGAGAAGTAGCAGAAGGGTGTGGCACATCCCGCGTCGGCTCCCCTCCCAGCTGAGAGCTCCCATCGTCAATCACCATGATCGTCTGCCCGACCTTCGCAACTTCTCCTTCCCTAGCAGCGATCTTGGTGACCTTGCCGCTCCGAGGGGAAGGAATCTGGACGTTTACCTTGTCTGTCATTACTTCTACAAGCGGTTGATCTTCCCTGATTTCGTCCCCTTCTTTTACCATCCACTTCAGAATCTCGCCTTCAGCCACGCCTTCGCCGATGTCAGGGAGCTTGAATTCAAAGACCAACCGCAGAATCGGAGCCACTCGATCCTTGCACTCTATTAGTGCTTTTCGCGGTCAGTATTGAGCAACGCTTAGGGCCGCCTTGACGATTCTCTCCTTGCTAGGAATGTAGCTGTCCTCCAGCCGGGCTAGCGGAACGACGGTGTCGAACCCTGTCACCCTTTTCACCGGAGCCTTCAGATAATCGAGCGCCTTGTCAGCCACTGTCGCCGCTATCTCTGCGCCGATGCCGAGGGTTCGCGGGGCTTCGTGCACGATGACAAGTCTCCCAGTCCTCTGTACCGAAGCCAGTATAGTTGGGAAGTCCAACGGGGCAACGGTCCTTAGATCAATCACATCCGAGGAGATGGAATGATCAGAGATCAACATGTCGGCGGCCTGCAAGGTCTGAAACATCATTGCGCCGTAGGAGACCAAGGTCAAATCGGCCCCATTTCTGACTGTCCTTGCTCTGCCAAGCGGGATTGCATATTCCTCTTCCGGGACATCCATCTTCGGAGAGTCGTAGAGTCTCTTCGGTTCCATGAATATGACGGGGTTGGGCTCTCGGAGGGCTGAACAGAGGAGTCCCTTCGCGTCAAAGGGATTGGATGGAATGACCACTTTGAGCCCGGGTGTGTGAGCGTAATGTGCTTCCGGGGAGTCGGAGTGATGCTCGGGTGCTCGGATTCCCGCCCCATATGGGAACCTGATTACGCCCCTTTGGAGGTACCTCCCTCTCGTTCTATTGCGCATGCGGGCGACGTGGCCGAAGATCTGGTCGAAGGCTGGGAGGGTGAAGCCGTCGAATTGGAATTCTGCGACGGGAACCATCCCACCAATGGAGAGTCCTACAAACATTCCAGCTATTCCGAGTTCTGCTAGCGGGGTGTCAAAGACCCTGTCAGGACCGAACTCGTCCTGAAGGCCTCGTGTAACCTGGAAAACGCCTCCATTCTCGCCCACGTCTTCCCCGAAGACAACGACCTTGTCATCGCGTTTCATTCCTTCGCGGAGAGCCATGTTGACCGCGTTCCTGATGTTGATGCCAGGTCTCCCTCCTTTGACATCGGGTTCTGGAGCGGGATTCTCAATTCGCGGCTGGGGGCCGCCGAAGGTTTCTGCCTTCTCTTCGGCCAACAGCGGCGTTGGTGATGAGTACATGTAATCGAACATAACTGAAGGATCCGCGGCAGGTATTGCCCTGAAAGCAGCGACCGCATCTAGCATCCTCTTCTGAGCTCGCATGGCCACGGCCTCCTTTACGTTCCCGTCCAGGATTCCCCTTGACTGAAGGTACTTCTCGAAGCGTGTGATTGGGCTGCGCTTCTCCCATTCGGCTACCTCCTCTGGTGACTTCAGCTTGTTTGAGACAAGCTCTGCTGTGGTGTGCGGGCCCATCCTGTATGTAGAGAACTCGAGCAGAGTCGGACCTCCCCCTCTCCTAGCTTTCTCGACCGCATACCTCGTCGCTTCGTAGGAGGCAATGACGTCGTTACCGTCGACGAAGATGCCTTCGAAGCCATAGGCAGAAGCCTTCTGGGCGATCGTAAGTGATGCGGTCTGCTGGTCCCGCTTCACAGAGATGGCCCACTGGTTGTTCTCGACGCAGAATACCACAGGCAAGTCGTAGATGCCTGCGAAGTTGAGGGCCTCATGGAAGTCGCCTTTGGACGTCCCGCCGTCGCCGGTGCAGGTGAGCGTCACCGACTTCTCCCCCTGCAACCACCGGGCCATCGAGAGCCCAACTGCGTGAGGAAGCTGGGTGGCGACAGGAACGGCGAGAGGAAGCATGTTCAGCCCCTCAGGTATCCTCATCCCTCTTTCATCCCCTCCCCAATACTGAAGGAGTTGTTGTGGGGGCATCCCGAACGCGAGCATCCCGGCAGAGTCCCTATACATTGGGACATACCAGTCGCTCTTTTCCAGGGCGTTGATGAAGCCAACCTGTGCCCCCTCCTGCCCCTTCCCCGGGGCGTAGGTTCCGATCTCCCTGAGCGTCGAAAGGTTGCTGGCCTTCTCGTCGAAAACCCTGCCAAATGACATTTGTTCGTACATCCGCATGAGTCCGTCATGAGTGAGATTGGGCTCCTTTCCGCTCAGGGTTCCGTCTGGGGCTAGCCTCTGATAGAGCGCATCCTCGGGCTTGGAGATTCTGAAGTCTGCCTCACTGAAGATCCGGGGGATTGTATCGGCTCCGGAGCTCTCCCGGAACTCAGACTCGGTCAAACCCGCGCTTCGACGCCGCCGGGGATATAAGACTGATGTAGGCTGAGATCGCTTTCAATCGCCGAACGGATGAAGAACTCACCTGCTCTGTAGCTGCTTCGTACAAGGGGACCCGATGCCACATGCCTGAACCCAAGCCCTTCTCCGAGGACCCTGTACCGATCGAACTGAGATGGTTTCACATACTCCACGACAGCAACGTGTCTCTTCGAAGGGCGGAGATACTGCCCTATTGTGAGGAAGTCCACGCAAGCTAGACGCAAGTGGGTCATCGCTTCTATGACCTCCTCCTCAGTCTCGCCGAGTCCAACCATGATGGACGATTTGGTGAACGTGTGGGGGTTCAGCTTTTTGACGTTCCTCAGGACGGAGAGTGACTGCCAGTATCCTGCTCTCGGATCCCGTACCTTGGACGTCAGCGAGAGCGTGGTCTCTATGTTATGCGCGATGACATCGGGTCTCGCTCCCACAACCGTCCGGAGTGAGTCCAGATCCCCCTGGAAATCGGGAATCAGAACCTCTACAAGTAGCCTTGGGATTCGCTCTTTCACGAGCCTAATTGTCCGCTCAAGGTGCGCTGCCCCTCCGTCTGGAAGATCATCCCTGTCGACTGATGTAAGGACAACGTAGGTCAGGCCCATCTCGGAGAGTGCGAACGCTACGTGCTCAGGCTCCAAGGTATCCAGCACTCCGCTTGGTTTGCCAGGGGTGACCATGCAGAAGCGACACGCGCGCGAGCAGACTTCTCCCATCAGCATTAGGGTTGCCGTCCCCCCTCCCCAGCACTCGTGCACGTTCGGGCATCTAGCCTCCTCGCAGACAGTGTGCAGTCCGAGCTTGGTGAAGAGACTCTTCAGCTCCGAATGATTCGGGCCGCCCGGGGGCTTCACCACCAGCCAGTCTGGCTTTATCTCGGCGACCAATTCAGATGCCGGCCGGTAGGCGGAGCCTCTCAAAACCCTTGCCCGAGAGCGCCCCGTCGCACGCATAGCACCCTTCGACTTGGAAACCAGGTTCGATGTCACCGTGCAATGGGCACATCATATGGTTGAGCCTGATGTAGTCCAGCACTTCTGTCATGGACTTTAGAGCCTCTCTTTGGTCTGGATACTCCGAAGAAAGCTCGCTGGCAATCCGGTCAACAGCCTTGGCCACGACGGCATCCCCCTCGAAATTCACCATCCTGCCGCGTGTCCTTCTGGCATAATTGCTGACAGAAGCTTGCGTAATTCCTAGAGCTTTCGCGACCTGTTGCTGAGTCATGTGATAGTCTTCCTGTAGACGCCTAGCTACCATCGCCCTGAGAGCAGGGAGAGCCGACTTGGAGACTATTTCGTATGGGCTGATCATGACTTTATTACTTATGTTATAATCAGTTATTTAAGCATAGCATGTAGGTTCTGTCAAGGCTGCGTCGGAATTGTTGGGTTTCTTGCAAAGAGGGTGGAGAGCTTTTCGTCGCCTCCGGTACGTCCTCTGAAGTTTTCGACAGAGAATGAGAAACTAGCCATGTCTCCGCATCCGTCATCTCGTGATTGAAGACCGCAAGGTTATTGGAGGAGAAAGCTGTGCGGGGCGTCTTCGGACTCGAGTCAATTGTCCCCCACGTTCTCAGCTAACAGTCACGAGGATCATATTTGAACGAACAAAACGTCTTCCAGCTTTTTTCACCCCCGCTCCTTCAAGCTCTCAAGGAAAAGGGGTTCGAAGCACCAACGGACCCTCAAATGAAACTGGTGCCCCTCGTACGAGCGGGTAAGAACGCCCTCCTCATGGCCCCAACAGGCACTGGCAAGACTGAGGCTGCCCTTCTCCCTATCCTTGACTCCCTCATCAGGGAAGGGGAATCGAGACAGAAGGGAACCAAACTCCTCTACATCACCCCATTGCGCGCCCTAAACAGGGATATGCTGGATCGGATGCAGTGGTGGTGCAAACGCTTCGATATCAGACTGGGGGTGAGACATGGGGATAGCACACAGGCTGAGAGAACTAATCTCAGTTTCGCTCCCCCTGAGATTCTTATCACCACACCTGAGACCCTCCAAATCCTCCTTGTTGGAAGAAGGATCAGGCAAAACCTCTCCAAACTCAGATGGGTCGTCGTCGACGAGGTCCATGAGCTCGCAGAGGACAAGCGAGGGAGCCAGCTGAGCGTAGGACTCGAAAGACTGCGTGATGCGGTGGAGAACAACATCCAAGTCGTTGGACTTTCGGCGACGGTTGGCTCGCCAGAGCGGGTCGCAAAGTTTCTAGTCGGGGATGGCAGGGAATGCGAAGTCGTCAGAGTTCCAGTTGAGAAGAGCCTTTCGTTAAGAGTCGTGGCGCCTACTGCGAGCGGCGAAGACCGGATTTTGGCCGAGGCGATCTACTCGTATCCCGAAGTAGCAGCCAGGTTAAGGACGATCAGAGAAGCGGTCGAGAGGTACAAGTCTGTCCTGATATTCACAAACACGCGAACGGAAGCCGAAGCCCTCGCCAGCAGGTTCAGAGTGTGGGACCCAAGCTTCCCCATGGGAATACACCACAGCTCGCTCTCCAAGGCGACCAGAGAAGCAGTGGAGAGGGGCTTGAAGGATGGTGAACTCCTCGGCGTCATCTGTACGAGCAGCCTGGAGCTGGGAATCGACATCGGCTTTCTCGAGTACGTCGTCCAGTACAACTCGCCGAGGCAAGCGACAAGGCTTGTCCAAAGGGTAGGGAGGAGCGGCCACAGGGTCGGAGAGGTGTCGAGTGGGATGGTCATCACGCAGGACTCCGACGACACCCTCGAGGCTGCGGTCATCTGCAGAAAAGCGGCTGCAGGAGAACTGGAACCTTTGGAACCCGTCATGGAGCCTTACGACGTGGCCATTCACCAGGTCTCAGGGCTGTTGATTGAGCAAAGCAACTGGAACTTCGCAGATCTTGAGCAACTATTCAGAAAGAGCCACGTGTACGCAGGGATGAGCAGCGAGAAGCTAAAGAAGGTCCTGACTTACATGAGGGAAAGGTATCCCCGGCTCGCCTACTACAGCGAATCAGATGGCAAAGTCTTCAGAGCAAGGGACGTAAAACCTCTCTTCCAGTATTACTTCGACAACCTGTCCATGATTCCAGACGAGAGACAGTACCTCGTGCTGGAAGGAGAAACCTTCGTAGGAACCCTCGACGAGGCATTCGTTTCGGAGTATGGGGAGGTGGGCGTGAAGTTCGTCGAGGCAGGAAAGTGCTGGAAGGTTGAACAAATCTACGGGAACAAGGTGTACGTGAAGCCTGAAGAAGACCCCACCGGCGCAGTCCCCAATTGGGTGGGAGACGAGATTCCCGTTCCTCGGGATGTGGCCGCCGAGGTCGGATCGATCCGTCGGAGGTACGCGGAGGAAGTCGACAAGGGGAACCTGGATGGCTATGTTGCAGAACTCTGCGAAACCTATCCCGTGACAAGAGAGCTCATCATCGACGCGCTAAGGGAGGTCGCAGAACAGCATTTAGCCGGGCTTCCAATTCCATCCGAGACGCTGGTCACTGTCGAGAGATGGGACAAGTATCTGGTCATTCAGGCAGCTTTTGGTCACAAGGTGAACAGACTGCTTGCCAGGGTAGTCGGGCACATCGTTTCCGAGAGAATCGGGCAATCGGTCGCTGTGCACCAAGACCCATATCGGATAATCATCGAGGCAGATGTGTCGCCCTCCGTTGTCGTCTCTATCCTGCAGGAGCTTGGGCGGGTTGACCTGAGGGCGACTACTGAGAAGGCCCTGGAAAGGAGCGGCATTTTCAAACGGAGACTCATTCATGCCGGGAAGAAATGCGGAGCAATTGCTAAGGATGCAGAGTATGCGAGCGTCTCGATTTCCGGGCTGATAGAGGCTTTGAGAGACACCCCCGTACACGAAGAGGCGATGAGTGTAATCTTCCATGACGACTTGGACTTGGAGGGTTCGGCGGACGCAATCGAGAAAATCTGCTCGGGTAGAATAGAAGTAAGAATCATCGAATCCGACTCGCTCTCCCCGATAGCGAGGATAGGTATAGAAGAGATAAGCCGACGAGGGGAGATTGTATCCCCTGAGAGGCTGAGGGCACTGCTGAGACAATCGACGCGCGCAAGGGTCGATGACACGTTTCTAGTGGCGGCGTGTACCAACTGCTGGAACTACTTGGAATTGAAGAAAGTGAGCGACCTGGACGGCCTCCTGAAGTGCCCCATGTGCGGGAAGGAGGAAGTCGGCCTTTCCACCGACTCCTACGAGAACGTCTTTTCTCTCGCCATGAAAGCGCGTAGCAGAGGGGACCTACACGGCAAGAAATTGAACCAAGTGGAGGCGATAAGAAGGTCGGCGGAGTTGAGGAAAGAGTACGGGCATGCCGCTGACATGCTGATGGCGGGGAGAGGAATCCGCCTCGCAGAAGCCGTGGCGTTAGCAGCGAAGATGCGGAAAGAGGGGGTTGATCTCGTCGAGCTGATAATCGAAGGGGAGAGAGAAGCCCTTAGGCGCCGTTATTTCTTGGGCGCCGCCTGAGCCCGTGAAAGTATCAGCGTCATCAATGTCTTTTCATCTACTTCGGCGTGAGTCCTCCATCCTGTGTGGAGCATTGTTCTGTCGTCCTGCTCCAGGTAACCCCTCTTGACGTATCTGTCAAGGGAGTACTCGACTCTCCACTTGGGAAACTTCTCGCGTAGGAATATCTCAACCTCCCTCCTTGCTGCCCTGCCCTGCTTGGAGTTGATGAACGCGATTGTCGCCGCGAGAACAGCCAGATCGTCGATCCGGATGCCAGAAGTCTCCGCTTCGCTGACGCTCGGGGGTTCCCTGAACCTGAGGAGAAACCTCGAGGAGTCGTCAGTTCCGTCGGCCCCCTTCACTTCGAAGACTTCCAGTCCGAGGCCAGAGACATCTTCCGACAGGACTTCGATTATCTTCTTGTAGTCCCGCCCGAGGTACCTTTTCATTTCCCACCCTTTGACCCCGGGGTTCCTTCCCCGCTGAAGTACCAAAACCTGGAAGGCCTTTCTGACCTTCCTCTCCAGGAGCGCCTTGTCTTGGGACTCCATCAGTCGCCACCTGCCAATGAGATCGCCACCGACTTCGGGAGTCCTATCGCTTTTGCGCCCAGCGCAGCGATGTAGACTTTACTGGTCAGAGGCTCCGTCTTCAGGGAAGCTCTTCCCTCGCTAACGAGGAAGGCGAGGAGGTAAGCTCTAAGGACTCTGGTCTCTGTGTCGGGAGACTTGATGAACTCCATGTAGTCAATCCACTCGCCTTCTGACTTCTCCATGAGTTCAGCTTGCAGCTCGTTGAGACCCTGCTCGAACTGGTTCTTGGTGAAGACTCCGAGTGTGATGAGTTCCTGATAGTCTACGACCCCGGGCTTGATGCCGTAGTTTCCGAATTCCTCCTTGAACCGTTCCGCAATCGACGACAGATCGCGCCAGTAAACAAATGCCTTTTCCAGCCCCTTTGGCGATATCTGGTCGACCTGTGCCACAGGATGCCAACTCTTGACGAAAGCCTCTGTGAGTGCTTCCTTTTGCAGCAGTTTCACCTTTAGCTGAATCAGCAGCGGATCTATGTACAGCGAAGATGCCCGATGCTTGAGCCACTCGTCCTGCAGCTTCACAATCTGTGTCAGCTCCAACATGGCTTCAGAGTCGACAAGGAGCTCTTCGAGCAGTTTCCATTCTGGCAGTCTGTTCTTGAGAAGCAGAATCTTCTCCTTGATGTCGACATCGAAGGGATTGGCGCTGCTGGTCTCCACCGAACGGCACAGTTCTATGACCCGGAGGAGGTCCTCCAGCCTGTTCTCTTCCAGGCTACTTCAGCTCCTTCACTTCTGTTGCCCCATGAACGGACTGGACGGTGATAACGTGGGCACTCTTGTCAAAGACTGTCAAGATTGAAGGTGTGATTACAATGTATTGAGAAGCTGCGCGCTGCTTCATCTGCGACAGAATCATCTTGAACATCGCCTCCCTGTTACGTGGGTCCATGTGGATGTCAAATTCGTCCATTGCTCGCATGGGCGATACGATTCTCCCTTGCAGAGAAAGAATGAAAGCCATCAACGCGACCGAGCGTTCTCCGCCGCTCTGAGTGAACGGGTCGAGAGTGGTTGGAGACCCCCCCCTGAACCCGACGTAGAGTGCGATTCCAGCTTCTTCGATGTCACCGCCTTCTTCGAACTTGATGAAACCAGTGGCGTCAGCAGCGGACAGAACTGCTTGATAGGCCGGGTCGGCAGACCCGACCAGGTTCTCCATCGCCTCGCGCCAAATCTTCTTTCGGGATGCGAGCTCGGCCAGCATCGCCTTCTTGTTGTCCTGTAGCTTCGCCAGCTTGACCTTGAGTTCGTCAATGTTTCCCGAGTAGTCATTGTAGATCTTTTCTGCTTCGTCTGGCACGTCCTGCAACTTCTGCACATGCGCGGAAACGAGCTTGAGCTCCTCAGAAACCTC
>CAZHNH010000008.1:0-4096 GCA_964533695.1 uncultured Nitrosopumilales archaeon
ACTCTTCCACTTGTCCCAAGGCGTTCTATGACTTAGACACAGGTTGCCCTCGAGATGGTGGAGTGCAGGGCGCGTGCCGAAACCCGAGTCTGAAAGACATTTACAGAGGGCAGTGGACTTTGCGCCATGGAGACTAAGAGAGGATACAAGGTCATAGCAGAGTTCTCGATTCACCCTGTTGGCGAGGGAACCAGCGTAAGCCGATACGTGAAGGTGGCGATGAGGGAGTTAAGGTAGGCAAAGGGGATCAGGTTGATGGTAACTCCCATGGCGACTGTCGTCGAGGCAGACAAGATATCAGAAATATTCAAGGCAGTGGAAGCGGCGCACGAAGCCCTCTTCAAAGAAGGAGCCATGCGGGTCGATTTCATACTAAGAGTCGACGACAGGCGGGATAAACAGAGGCGAATGGAGGACAAGGTCGCTGCTGTGTCAGAGCCCGAAATTCCTTGACACCAAGCCCGATAAAGTAATTTCCATGAGACAGCCGGACAGTTCATGAGTTGTTCATTCAAAGAATCCGGCGTGACTGAGCATCCCCTGTCTTCACCAAGCTCCTGAGCACCATCACTTTCACTTGGTCCCTGCAATAAGATAGACTGGTGGATGAAGGTCGCCCTCCTTGATCAGCACACGTTTGGCGGCTTCGTACTCTCCCTCCTTTCCTTTCATAGTTGCGCGGTCAAATGGAAAATAGACAGGGGCGTACTTCAAGCCAGTTTCCAACATGCACATGGACACATGCGAAAAGCCCTCCTTCTTCATCCAATTCGCTATCCGCTTGGAAGACGGAATCTCGAACTCCCATCCAATCCTAGTCCTGAGCGAGTAGAATGCCGAATATGGCCCGGAGATGTGTCGACTCATTTCTGATTCTACGATGACCAATCGGCCATCTTCCTTCAACACGTGCTTCGACTCAGCTATGAAGCGCTGGATCTCGTCAGATCCCGGAAAATTCCTTATGGCATGGACAGAAGCGACGACATCGAACGATCCGGGCTTTAAGGGGAAGTGGGCCACTGTTGCTCTCACCCCATAAACTCGCTTGTCAATCCCTAGCGCGCGC
Organism: uncultured Nitrosopumilales archaeon; assembly: GCA_964533695.1. GTDB lineage: Archaea > Thermoproteota > Nitrososphaeria > Nitrososphaerales > Gagatemarchaeaceae > UBA183. The sequence continues at coordinate 1,070 of CAZHNH010000008.1, forward strand.
AAGGATGACCCTAACTCCGCCCACCATCCTGGTCTATCATTCCCGTCCATAAGATCCATGCCAACTACACGCCCAGCTACTCTGGAACATGCAAAACTGAAGAAACCTCTTCCGCACCCTGCATCCAGTACGACAGAGCCAACGGGGATCTGTTGTTCGACAATCTTCACTCTCTCCATCCCAATTTCAGACGCGTCAAAGACATCCCACCAAGAAATCCCCTGCTCCTCAAACAACACCGTCAGGGCGTGTGATCTCTTACGTTCCAGAGCCTTGGTCTTGCGACGCGATAGGTTGGGAACTAAGATGTCCGAGGGAAACTCCAAACCCAAATCATACTTGGCAGACAATCTTGGAAGTGCTTGACAAGCCAAGATGTAAAGCGGAGTTGTAAGACCCATATTTCTGACGCGAGGCGAAGGCAAGCTAGTGAGCTTCTTGTAGAAATTCAAGCCTTGTAGGGCTACCTGACGTAGGCGCTTTCCTTTTTCGGGTTTAGCGAGCCAGGCTGGTTCCTTGCCCTTTCAAGCTCGGCCTCGAAGTCCTCCCTCGTGATTATTAATTCCTCCGGCTTATCCTCTGTCGGATGAGCTTCAAGGTAGCGCCGTGTAGCCCTCTTGGTCGCATTTTCTATGAGTCCTGCTATGTCAGCGCCCGAAAATCCCTCGGTTTTTTCTGCAACGAAACTTGAATCCATGGTGGTCGGCTTTCCGCGCAGGTGTATCTCCGCGATCTGCTTCCTTGCCTCGAGATCAGGCATAGGGACAACAATCACCGAGTCAAACCGGCCTGGACGAAGCACGGCTGGGTCGATGAGCTCGACCCTGTTAGTCGCCGCTAGTATAATGACGCCCCGCAGTTCCTCCAAGCCGTCCAGCTCCGTAAGAAGCTGACTCACTGCCTGCTCTGTAACATGGCTCCCAATGTCGGAGCCGCGAATAGGTACCAGGCTGTCCATTTCGTCGAAAAACAGGACAGTGGGTGCGGCTTGCCGAGCTTTCCTGAACACTTCTCTTATGCCCTTCTCAGTCTCGCCGACCCACTTCGAGAAGAGCTCCGGTCCTTTGACCGAAATGAAGTTGGCTTCGCTTTCGGTGGCTACGGCCTTTGCCAAAAGCGTCTTGCCGGTTCCGGGTGGCCCCGTAAGCAAGATGCCTTTTGTCCCCTTAAGCCTCACCCTTTCCATCGTTTTGCCGTACTTCAAAGGGCCACTCGATGGCTTCCCTGAGTTCTCTCTTCACGTCTTCCAATCCCCCGATGTCTACCCAGTGAACGTTGGGCTTCTCTATCATTACCTCCCTCATCGCCGAAGGTCCAACTTCTGTCATGGCGGATTGGAAATCGTCCATGCTCACGTTGATCTGTTTCAACTTCTCAACAGGCAGCTTCTTGTTGATGTCTATCGTAGGTAGAATCTTTCTCAGCGCGCTCATCGCAGCTTCCTTTGCGAGTGCCTCCAGATCTGCTCCGACGAAACCGTGCGTGGAGTCGGCAATCTTCTTCAGTTCGACGTCCTTGGCCAATGGCATCCCTCTTGTGTGGATCTGGAGTATCTCCAGCCTGCCTTTTGCGTCAGGCACGCCTATCTCTATCTCCTTGTCAAACCTGCCTGGCCTCCTAAGAGCTGGGTCTAGGACGTCGGGGATGTTCGTAGCTGCGAGCACTATGACCTTCCCCCTGCTCTTCAACCCGTCCATGCGGGCCAACAATTCGGCCACGACCCTCTTTTCGACCTCTCCCTGAACCTCTGTTCTCTTGGGGGCAATGCTGTCTATCTCGTCAATGAAAATTATACTGGGGGCCTTTTGCTCAGCCTCCTCGAAGATTTTGCGAACGTTGCTCTCCGAGCCGCCGTAGATGCCTGACATGACCTCTGGTCCGTTTACAGGTATGAAGTGCGAATTCGTTTCAGAAGCAACAGCACGGGCCAGAAGCGTCTTGCCGGTCCCGGGAGGGCCCGTCAGCAATACACCTTTCGAGCTTTCAACCCCGAGCCTCTCAAAAAGCTCTGGCCTTTTCATGGGAAGCTCGACGATCTCTCTTATTCTCTGTATCTCTTTTGAGAGACCTCCAATGTCCTCGTATGAGACCTTCTGCTCCTTCTCCGTTGGTGGCTGAACCACCTTGTCACTCAGTTCCACATCGGTGTCCTCTCCAAGGACAAGGACATCCGCATCCTCAGGCTTCGCCTTCGTTATCACGAAGTCGATGCGGTTTCCCATCAAGTTGAGGGAGACCAATTCGCCTTTCGCGAAAGGAACGCCCTGCAGTCGGTCCAGGAGATAGTCCTCGAAACCCGAGAATGGGAGCTCCGCTGTCGGGGCCAGCTCGAGGTAGGTGGCTTCTTTGAGCACGACCTTCCTGACCTTCACGGTATCATCGATGCCAGCTCCGGCCGCCCTCCTGAGGTTCCCGTTGATCCTTACCACCTCGGGGTCTTCATCGACTGTGGGCCACGCCTTCGCGTAGGTCTTCTTGCTTCCTGCGATTTCCAGGATGTCACCAGTCGCCCACCGATTCCTCTTCATTACGTCGGTGTGAACCCTGGCTATCGGACTTGCGGCGTCTGTTCGCGGCGCCTCAGCGACCTTGAGCTCCTCTTCTGCCATCTACAACATCTCTATGACGGCGAAGTTCGAATGACAGGGCGATAAGGATTTGGATATTCAATTCTATTCAGGACGGTACAGCACGTCCTCGATCCGATCTTGGCTGCTGGCGTGAGCCTTTGCTCTTCGGGACCTGATGCTTTCCGTTGTATGCGACGGCCTCCTTTAGCAGGGCCATCAGGGCTTTCTCGTCCAGCTCGTCTCCCTCGAAGAAGTCTATCGCTCGCCATTTGTTCCCATCCAGCATCGAGTTGAAGAGCTTCTTGGGGTCCGCTAGCTGCGCCCCATGAAAGAAAGTGAGTTTCACCTTGTCCTTGTGGGCGTTGGCCAATGCGTACATCCCGTCGTGAGACCAGACTGGCGTTCCCATCCACTTCCAATCTTCGACCACTTTGGGGTCTGCTAGCTTGATGAGAGC
>CAZHNH010000009.1:0-3943 GCA_964533695.1 uncultured Nitrosopumilales archaeon
CTCTACGGCGACTTCAACAACTGGTTCGCAGCCTACGCTTTCTGGGACCTGAAATATTACAGGGTGGAGAAGGTGAAACTGATGGACGGCGGGAGGAAGAAGTGGCTGCTCGAGGACAGACCCCAGGCAAAGGACATCCCATCTTATCCGGCGGGCAAGTTTCAAGTAAGGGGCCTAGACACGAAAGTGAGAGTATACAGGGAGGACGTCAGGGCCGCTGTTGGCAAGAGGGACAGGGTGCTGGTGGACGTCAGGGGCCCGAAAGAATTCTCGGGTGAGATCACCGCACCCCCAGAATACCCGACCGAGCAGGCCCAGAGAGGAGGACATATCCCAGGAGCGAAGAACATTCCGTGGGCTCAGGCTGTCAATGACGCCGACGGGACCTTCAAGTCCAGAAAGGACCTAGAGGAAATCTACGTCTCGCGCGGAGTGGACAGGGACAAGAAGGTCATCACCTACTGCAGGATAGGCGAGCGCTCTTCTCATTCGTGGTTTGTACTGAAGTACCTGCTGGGGTATCAGGACGTCAGGAATTACGATGGGTCCTGGACCGAGTGGGGCAACTCCGTACTATACCCAATTGAGAAGTAATCCGACCCTCTCAGCGCTTCTTAACGATGAAATGGTGGAGGCTCCCCTCGCGCCTTGTTTCAACCAGACGGTTCCCGGTCACTCCGGTCCAGGTCTCGATTTCAGAGTCGCTAGTCGGGTCATCTGAGACGAGGTGGACTACAGCGCCGGACTGAGCCCTCTTCATGAGCTCGTCGAGTCTGACCAGAACGGCGGTGCACTCAGACTCTACCTCGAACATTTCAAAGTCCGGGAATTCTGCAAAGCACCTGACCCCGAGGCGCCTGACTGCATCTGCGATCGACGGTTCTGCCTGAGCAAGCGTCAATAGCCTCGACTTCGTTCCGGTCTCCTCAAGTAGTGCGAACCAGCCCTCCCCAAACGGGTCCTTGTTTGCTAGCTTCGGGAGATCGAGGAGCCTTGAATTATACTCCTTAACAACGCAGTCGAATGGGGCCCTGACCACATCGAAGTGCCTGGGTCCTTCCAACGATCCCAAGGCCTTCCCTGCCTCTATCCGGGATCCGGCACTCTTGAACGAGACAGAGGTGAAACCCCCGGAGAGCCAGCTAAGGTGTGGAGCGATCCCAATCCTGCTTAGCGCGCCTTCTCGCTTGACCCAAGTTCCGGAGTCGACGTCGTAGAGGAGGGAGTCAGGGTACTCGCAGCCGCCAATCAGCATGTATGATGACAGGCGGGGGCACAGTCCCTTTTCTGGCTTGCGCCTTCGTGGGTTCGGCTCAAGCACTGTTGAGCCCCCTACGAATGACCCGACTCGCGGAGAGGTCTCTAGTCGAGGGGCGGCTCAAATCGGCCGCCGCTCGCCCCAGGGTAGCCGACGAGAATTGCCATGATGAAAAGGGCGAGAACGATGCCTATCCCAATCGTAACTATGCCCGTGGCTTGGTATGAAGTGCTGATCTGCCACGCTCCGAGTACTACTGGCACGATGGCTAAGATGGCCGCCCCTAAGGCTAAAGTGAGCCTGTACAAAGACAGCGAAGCCCCCGAGACATCCTAGATAATTGTTTTCTCTTCATCGTAGGCCCGACCTGTGACTTTCGCTATTACAAAATGCATGTCAAATGGAAAGTATCAATAACCGCTCCCACCTATACCACAAACTAGGATTTGTCAGGCGGTCAGAGGAGACTCGCAGCAATAATGTTCACTGATATGGTAGGGTATACCGCGCTAGCACAAAGAAACGAATCCCTTTCCCTTGCCCTAGTCGAGGAACAACGCCGCTTAGTTCGACCAATTCTTGCCCGTCACGGAGGACGTGAAATCAAGACGATTGGCGACGCATTCCTCGTTGAGTTCCCCAGCGCCTTGGACGCGGTCAGCTGTGCCTATGAAATCCAAAGGGTCGCTAAGGAGTTCAACCTTCCATTGGCCGAGGACAGACGCATCCACCTTCGGATAGGCATCCACCTTGGCGACGTGGTCGAGTCGCAGGGAGACATATCTGGGGACGCGGTCAACATAGCATCAAGGATTGAGCCTTTGGCTGAGGACGGCGGGGTTTGCATCACAAGGCAGGTGTACGATCACGTCAGAAACAAGGTGGAGATTCGCATGTCCAACATGGGTCTCAAATCCCTGAAGAACGTGTCCGAGTCCTTGGAGGTCTACAAGATGGTGATGCCTTGGGAAGGTGATGGAACTTCTGCTTCGACGAAGCTTGACAAGATGCGTGTCGCAGTTCTGCCTTTTGCTAACTTGAGCTCTGATCCTGAAGAGGGATACTTCGCCGATGGCATGACTGAGGAACTGATAACGTCGCTCTCCGGAGTAAGACAACTGACGGTCATCGCCAGGACGTCGGTCATGAAATACAAGGGGTCGCAGAAGGGCGCATCGGAAGTTGGGAAGGAACTGAATGCTGGGACGCTGATTGAAGGTAGCGTCAGGAAGGCGGGCAACAGGATAAGGGTGACTGCTCAGCTGATAGACGCCCAGACTGAAGGGCACATCTGGGCGCAGAACTACGACAGGCAGCTTGAAGATGTCTTCGCCATCCAATCTGAGATTGCGGAGAAGGTTGCAGGGGAGCTGAAGGTCAGAATTGTCGAGGACGAGAAAAGGCTGATTGAGAAGAGGCCGACGGATAATTCCGAAGCCTACACTTACTATCTCAGAGGCAAGGAGCTTGTCAGGGAGAGAACAGAGCACTCCCTTCGGCAGTCGATTGGGGTATTCGAAAAGGCGGTGGGGATAGACCCATCCTTCGCCAAGGCTCACGTCGGAATCGCGGAGGGTTACTGGGCTCTAGTCAACGATGGTTACGAGCCCTACGAACAGGCTGCTCCGAAGGCTGAGCTGTCAGTGAAGAAGGCGCTTCAGTTGGACCCAGAACTGTCGGAGGCGCATGCAATACTCGCACTGGTCTATTGGCAGGAAGACAATATTCATGGCAGTGAAGCCGAAGCCAAGAAAGCGATTGAGCTGAATCCGAGCGTCCCCGACGCATACTTCATCCTGTCAAACATTGCATTCATCAATCAGGACAAGGAGCAAGGGATCAAAGCTCTCGAAGCATGTTACCGTCTGGATCCTGTGAGGCCTCATTTTGTCGAAAGGCTTGGCCAATTCTACTTCTTCTTAGGGAGGGAGAGCGACGCGATCCTTCATTGGGAGAAGACGACCCAGCTGGCTCCGGCTGCGACATACAGGAGCATGGCAGAGTATTACCTCTCGAAGCAAGATGTTGGGTTGGCGCGTGAACTCTATGCAAAAGCCGAGAAGCTAGAGCCGACGCACCGGTGGGTTACGTGGATGAAGGGTTTCCTCGCAGCGCAGGCGGGGGATCGGGATGGTGCAATCGCCACCATCAAAGAAATCGAAAGCAAGTGGATTGGCGCCACGAGCCTTAACGACATAGCCTTTGTGTATCACGGGCTGGGGGATCTCGATTCCTATTTTGCCTACGTAGACAGAGCGACGGATCAACACACCGTTCGGTACTGGTATGTGATGTACTGCCCGCTCTTCTCAGAGGCGAGACAGGACCCCCGCTATCAGGCGTTCCTTAGCAAGATCAGAGGCATGGTCGCGAAGACCTGATCGAGCTGTCGAGAAGGTATGTGTCCAACTCGCGGGTTGGGTTTTCACAAGGACGCATAGACTTATCATACTAGTCAGACACACTAGCCTGTTTGGTCTCTACTGGGGTGCCGTCCTTGGACCACCTGCTGGGAGAAGACGGTTATCCAGACAAGTCGTCAATTCTTGTTGTAGGGCCCCCAGGAATAGGTAAGGAGGTGTTAGGATACTGGTTCATTCGTTCAGGACTAGTCCAGGGAGACTACTGTCTCTATGCGACGCATAGACCCGTATCGGACGTCCTCAGAGACATGAAGGGGGTGGG
>CAZHNH010000010.1:0-4381 GCA_964533695.1 uncultured Nitrosopumilales archaeon
CTGGCGGTGTTCGACGAAGCCCATAGAAGCGTTAAGGACTATACTTACACAAAACTCGCAGGAGCATATCGCGAGTACTCCGAGCATCCATTGATTCTTGGCTTGACCGCCTCGCCTGGCTCCTCCAGGACAAGAGTCGACGAGATCAAGAAGAGCTTGTTCATCGAAAAGATTGAAGCTAGGACTGAGCAGAGTGAAGATGTCGCCGAGTATGTAGAGCGAACCAACATCGAGGCCCTAAAGGTCAAAGTCCCAAGCGAGTATTACGACGTGACCCTCAGGTTGAGGGAAATCTACAACGAGAAGGTGAAGAAGCTCCTGGGGAGTGGATTCCTAAAAGACAACAGAGTTTCAAAGAAGGCCCTGCTTGAAGCAAGAGCCACAATCTCCGCCCGGCTCGCAGCTGCCAGGTCACAGGGAGGCGACAGCGGGTACATCTTTGGGGCCATCATAAGTCAGGCCCAGGCAGTTGTGATTCTCCACGCCCTCGAGATGATCGAGACCCAGGGTGCGCCCTCTCTGGAGCGATATCTCAGGAAACTTCACGATAGAGAAGACAAAGGGAGGGCGGTCTCCGCCCTTATCAAGGACCCTAGATGGAAGAGGATAGAGGAAGAAGCGGAGAAGCTGAAGTCGGTGGAGCACCCAAAGGTGGGAGTTGTGCTGAAAGTTGTCAAGGAACAGCTGCAGAAGAAAGCAGATTCCCGAGTAATCGTCTTTACACAATACAGGGACACTATCGAGGACATAGTAAGAGCCCTTTCAAATGAGGGATTATCTGCACAAAGGTTCGTCGGCCAATCCGACCGTGACGGGAGCAAGGGGATGGACCAGCAGACCCAGACAAGAGTGCTAGACTTGTTCAGACAAGGCGAATTCAAAGTACTGGTCAGTAGCAGCATAGGTGAGGAGGGTCTCCACGTTCCTGACGTCGATCTTGTGGTATTCTACGAAGCCGTCCCTTCCGAAATCAGATACATACAGCGGAGGGGGCGTACTGGTAGGACGACGGAAGGAAGGGTTGCCATCCTCCTGGCGGAGGGGACCGTCGATGAGGCCTACTACTACACTACCCTCCGCAAGGAGAGCCGTATGAGGGAACTAGTAACCCATCCGGGATCGACGGCACCACCGAGACGTCGCGCGAAGAATCCTACGTTGCTCGACTTCGCTTAACGAAGGTAACGAATTAGTTGCCGCCCACCACGGAGACCCTAATGACATTGGTGCTCCCCTTCACACCCGGTGTTCCAGAAGTAACTACTATGCGGTCCCCACGTCTCGCCAGCCCGAGTGCGACAGCCGCTTTGTCTGCACGGGCAAACAGCCAATCGACCGTTGTAGCCTTGCGCGAGACAACGGTGACGACCCCCCTCAAGAGATTCAACTTCCTCGCTATGCGGCCTTCTGTGCACATCGCAACAATGGGCTGAGCCGGTCTACACATCGCGACCCTCTTAGCCGTTGACCCAGTTTGAGTTGGAGCGACGATCGCCTTCGCTCCAACATAGTCGGCAAGCCGACAAGCCGCCCTCCCGATAGCCTCCGCCGTCTCGGTCGTTTCCGTCTCCGCCCACAGCCGTGCGTACGAGTCAGGGAGCTTCTCGGTTGCTTTGGCAATCTTATCGAGCATCATCACCGACTCGAAGGGGTATTTGCCTACAGTCGTCTCGTCCGACAGCATCACCGCGTCGGTACCGTCGAGGATTGCTGTCGAAACATCGGTCACTTCGGCCCTCGTTGGGACGGGGAAGTTGACCATGCTGACAAGCATCTGTGTTGCAACGATGACGGGTTTCCCAGCCTGTCCGCACTTTCGTATGATTTGTTTCTGAATGGCCGGCACCGTCTGGATTGGGACCTCAATTCCAAGGTCACCCCTTGCCACCATGATTCCGTCAGCCTCTCTGAGAATTTCGTCGAAATTCTTGACAGCCTCCCGCTTCTCTATTTTTGCAATTAGGGACGGTCCATTCGTCGTGAAGAATCTTCTCAGGGCTCTCAAGTCAGAGGCGGTTCTGACGAAGGAAGCCGCAACAAAGTCAATGTTGTGCTCTAGGCCGAACCTAAGGTAGGAGATGTCGGCCTCTGTTGGGTACTCAACCTTCATCCGGACACCTGGTGCGTTTACACCCTTCCCGGAACTGAGGGTCCCTCCGGCCAGAACGGTGCATTCCACGTCCCCATTCTCATCCTTTCTCTCCACCCTCAGCCTGATCAGCCCGTCAGCGAGGTGTAGGGTGTCCCCATGTTTGACCGAGTCCAGAAGGTCAGGATAGTTGATGCTGGCCCTCCTCGAGTTACCCAAGACATCGGAAGCGGTGAGGACGAATCTGGAACCTCGGCTTAGATCGGCTGAACCCTGCTCGAACTTGCCGACTCTGATTTTTGGGCCGGGCAGATCCTGCAGAATCGCCACTGTCCTATCGGTCTTGCGTGCCTCCCGCCTTATGGTCGACAGATAACCGAGGTGGCTGTGCCTGTCACCGTGAGAAAAATTCAGGCGGAAAACGTTCACTTGGGAAACGAGACGCCTGACCACCCTTGCGGTACTACTTGCGGGCCCGATAGTACAGACTATCTTTGTACGTCTCACGACATCATCCCGTCGGACCGATTCAATCTAAGGTTGCCGGGTATGTCTACGGTGAGGTTTGGCAGAAGCCCGCGTCTCTAAGGTTGCATTTACCCAGTCGAGTTGATTCTCCGCACTAGTTCCTAATTCGCGCAGTGCGGCAGTCCTTTCGGGCTCAGGTAGTTCCGCGATCTTTGAACGAAGGAACTCCGCACTCTCCCTTGCTCGATTCAAGAGGAGAGGAACAAGCATCTGACTCGGGATTAGTTCCGATGCGAGCCTCATTATGAATCGCTCCTTCCTCCCGAAAGAGGTGATTCCGGAGCGCATGTTCGCGACGGTGTCTTGCCCCTTGGGGGTTATCGTGTAGGAAATCTTCGAGGTTTTCGAGAACTTCCTGGAGGCGAGTACTAGCTTCTCCCGCACAAGGCTCTTCAGAAGAGGGTAAATCGTGCCTGGCCCAGGGCGCCACGCTCCCTCTGTCCTCTCCTCTATCCCCTGCATGATCTCGTATCCTGTCGCCGGAGCGCGCGACAATGTCGCCAGGATGTAAACGCGCAGAAATCCCCTCGGAATGACCTGAGGGTGCGTCCAGTGCTGAGAAGACATCTCCGTGCCCAATCGCGGGCAGCCAGAGGGTTTCTTTTTAATTTGTCGCTATACGATATACATACCAGTATAGCATTCGATATGTTTAAAGCCAATCAAAATTCGGTCGGCCCAAATGTCCGAGATGATCAAGGTCCAAGACCTGGTTGAGGTCTACTCGGACGGCACGAAGGCCATAGATGGCGTATCTTTCACGGTAGGTGAGGGCGAGTTCTTCGGTTTCCTTGGTCCCAACGGAGCGGGGAAAAGCACCACAATTAAGGTGCTGACAACTCTCCTGAAGAAGACGTCTGGAAGTGTGGCAATTGCAGGGTTTGACATCGAGAAGGATGCGGAGAAGATCAGGAAGTTAATCGGGGTACAAAGCCAGGACACTACAATCGATCCCGACCTGTCAGCCATAGAGAACATGATGTTACAAGGACACCTCCACCAAATGGGAGGGGATGAGCTCAAAAATCGCGTGGAAGAGCTGCTAAACCTGGTAGGGTTGGCGGATGTCGCTGAGAGAAGGGCAGGGCACTTCTCGGGCGGGATGAAGAAGCGACTAGACCTAGCGTCCGCTCTTGTTCACAAACCAAAATTGCTCTTCCTGGACGAACCGACGACGGGACTCGACCCACAATCGAGAGCGGCAATCTGGGAGTATCTGTCCAAGCTGAATAAAGAAGAGGGCATCACGATTTTTCTGACTACACAGTACATGGAAGAGGCGGACAAGCTATGCGAGAGGCTCTTCATCGTAGACCATGGTAAGATAGTGGCCAACGGAACCCCGGAATCCTTGAAACGCGAGGTCGGCGCAGACTCGATAGCGATGACCCTCGGCAACGGCGGTGAAGAGTCTAGCGTGAGGACTAAGGCAAAGCAGGTTCTTGGTGCCATACCCGCAATCAGCGGTGTAATGGATACTGACGGGGGGCTGACAGTGTTCGCCAAGAATGCAGGGCTCATCATCGCAGACATAGTGAGGGCCTTTGACGCGAACAACATCCAACTCACTTCCGTGAATTTCTCTGCGCCTACGCTGGATGACGTGTTCCTACAACACACGGGAAGAAGGATTAGAACTGAAGATCTGAACACAAAGCAGTCGTTCTCAAGGTTTGGCACAGCAAGGAGGCCAACGAGAGAATGAGCTTCCTATCTGACACATTCTATCTCTTCATCCGCGCCCTGAAGAAGCTGATCCGGAAC
>CAZHNH010000011.1:0-31878 GCA_964533695.1 uncultured Nitrosopumilales archaeon
CCGTGCTAGGCTACGGGCCCGAAAAATGTTGAATCGTGGGACTAATTAAGAGATGACCAGAGGTATGCTCTTCTCAATCGGCTTCTCCACCAAACCGCGGTCAGATATGATGGCAGACACTAGGCTTGGTGGCGTCATGTCGAACGCCGGGTTGGCTACCCCAACCCCTCGCGGGGCGATTCTGCGCCCCCTGATGCTGACCACCTCGTCGAAGGGGCGCTCTTCGATCTTCACCTGCTCGTGAGTGTGCGAAAGGTCGAAGGTTGAGTGTGGGGCAGCCGGATAAAAGGGAACCCCGTGCCTACCAGCGAGCACAGCTTCCTGATATGTCCCGATCTTGTTGAACACATAGCCATCTTTCGTAATACGATCCGCCCCCACTATCACCTTGTCAACTCTTCCGATGCTGATCATGTAACCCACGGCTGTATCTGGAATGATGGTGCAATCAATTCCATCGGTAAGAAGTTCGAATGCGGTGAGGCGTGAGCCTTGAAGCAAAGGCCGAGTCTCGGGAACAAGCACCTTCACGAGTTTGCCCTCTCTCGCCGCGGCCCTTATTACCCCCATCGCAGTCCCATATCCTACAGTCGCAAGCGCGCCTGCATTACACTGAGTCAGGATCGTATCGCCGTCGCTGATGAGTCTCGAACCTACCTGCCCAAGTTTCTTGTTGACCTCTACGTCTTCGTCCTCCATGTCCTTGACCTCCTTGACGATCAAAGTTCTCAATTCGTCAGCTGAGTGCGCGGAACCTGCAACGGCCATGACGCGGTTGATTCCCCAGAAGAGGTTGACTGCCGTTGGACGAGTTGAACGCAACAACTCTGCGGCTCGGTGTAGTTCTTTCATGAGACTCCCGACTTCCCTCTCCCTGGACCCAACGGCAGCGAGTGCAACGCCCATCGCAGCGGCGACCCCTATGGCCGGCGCGCCGCGGACGACCATCGTCGTTATGGCATTTGCGATTTCCTCAGGCTTTGTGAATCGAACCCGCTTCAACTTCCAGGGGAGCAACGTCTGGTCAATCATCCTCACAGAGTCGTCCTCCCACGTCACAGTGCGCATTTCGTAAAACCCGGCCAAGGGGCGCTAGGGACCCCGGACCCCACTAAAGCGTTTCCTCGAAGGAATCACTTGAACCTTCAAATAAGGTTCCGCGGTCGCGGTCATGTCTCTCTTGACAGAAGTGGATCAGGCTCCAGAGGAGAAGGTACAGCCGTTCAATGCCATTCTGGCGGAAAAAGCCCCTGTGGTGACGGCAATCGTAGTCGATCGCGACCGAATCGCAGACCTAGAAGAGCTTGGATACGGCACTAAGGAAGCCAAGAACCTCGTGCTGAGAGACTACGAGGCACTTTACCTTTTGCACGTAGGAAAGCTCACCCTGAAAGACGAATCTGGAGGCGAGGTGAGCTTCGAGAGGCTAGCCGATCTCACTCAGAGGCGGTCCAGGGATTCGTGGACTAAGTTCATGATCTACAGAGACCTAAGGAGCAGAGGTTACGTAGTGAGGGAAGGATTCGGCTTCGGCACAGACTTGCGCGTGTACGAGAGGGGGGATTACAAGAAGAAGCCTGCCCAGTATGTCGTCTTCGCGCTCGATGAAGGAATTGAAAAGGGGATGGCTGACCTCCAGAAATCAGTGAAAGAGATGGGAAGGATGGGGAAGGAGGCAATCATCGCCGTCATCGAGCGTAGGGGCGAAGTGATCTACTACAAGGTGAGCAAGGCAAGGTTCTGAACTGATGGGTCTCAGAGCGGGCATCGACCTGCTAAGGCCGGCGAACTGCATAATGATCGGGTTCGCAGTCGTGGTAGGCTTTTTCGTGTCTAGACCGGCGCAGGTGAACGCGGTCCAGGCCACGCTTGGATTCATGACGGGGTTCTTCTTCACTGCGTATTCGATGACCGTGAACGACATTTACGACATTGAAGTGGACAAGGTGAACAGGCCTGACCGCCCCATTCCGAGCGGCCGGATTTCTAGGCAATTAGCAACGAGGCTGTCTGTCGCCGTCCTAACGGCAGGTGTCGCCGCTACGGTTCTCTCACTGAGACCTGAAGCCGTCGCGATAGCCATCGCCTACGGGTTTCTTTCCTGGCTCTACAACAGAGCCGCAAAACAGACCGGGCTCCTGGGGAACCTGATTGTCGCGTCCTCCCTCGCGATACCCTTCGTCTACGGCGGAGTGGTTGCGGGGGGAGACCTGACCGGGTCCCTGCTACTGCTGATGGCCCTCACGGCTTTCTTCTCGGGTGTGGGAAGAGAGGTTGTCAAGGCAATGGCAGACGTCGAGGGCGACGCCAAGCGGGGTGTCAACTCGGTTGCCAGAGTGAAGGGGCTCAAAGCGGCTGCGTATGTGGGAGCAGCATTCTTCCTTCTTGCGGTTCTTGCCAGCTGGATGCCCCTGTTACTCGGCTTGGCCAATCACATCTATACCTTCGGGGTGGTAATCCCCGATGCGATTTTCGCCTATCTTGCCGTTTCAATCGTTCGGGGATTTGAGCCCGCTAACGCCCATAGAGTGAAGAGAATAGCACTCGCCGGCATGGCCGTGGGCTTGCTCGTTTTCGTGGGAGGCGCCTTCTAGCGATTGTGGTCAGTAAAGCATAGACCCGTGAGCCTAGACCTGATGATTGGGAACGAGGAATCTCGAGAGAAGTTTCTCTTATGGCTCAAGAAATGGAAGCAAGGGGCGAAGGCCGCCATTCTAGTGGGCCCCCCGGGGACCGGCAAGACGACTTGCGTGCACCTCTCCGCCGAGAAGCTAGGCCTCCAGCTTGTGGAGCTTAACGCGAGCGACACCAGGACAAAGGAGAAACTCTCCAAGAGGCTTGGAGAAGTCATCCACAGTGGCAGCCTGTTCGGAACCAAGAGCCTTGTTTTCCTCGATGAAGTCGACGGATTGGCAGGGAGAGCCGACTACGGCGCGATCGAGTTCATCCGAGAGGCAGTCAAGAGGAGCGACAACCCAGTGGTAATGGCCGCAAACGATCCGGATTCTGACGAGGTGAAGAAGCTCTCAAGCGCGACGGTGAAAATCACATTCGTCAAGCCTCCACCTGAGGCTGTGGAGAAGTTCCTGACCACTATAGCGGCAAGGGAACAGCTGCAGGTCGGAAAAGCAGAGCTTGCCACGATGGCGAGCGCGGCCAATGGGGACCTGAGATCCGCGATTAACCTCCTGCAGTCAGGGGCGGTCTACGAGAAGGACGAAGAGTTGACTGTCTCGCAAGCTGTGAACGCCTTCTTCGGCGCGGAGGACGAGAAGGCAGCCCTCAGGGCTCTGCGAGCCTATCCCGGTCAACCGAGAGATAAGATCCGAGATCTGTTTACGGGCGTAGTAAGGTCCAGAGTTCACGAGCAGAGGAAGACAGCCGCGTTCGAAGTCCTCTCAAGGGCCGACCTTCTGATGGGGAGGATAATGCGGGGGAAGGACTGGAGGCTGCTCAGGTACCTAGACACGATGCTCGCGTCGGAGCTCTGGAAGGCGCTCGGAGATGGCGGGGCAGCCTATACCATGGACGGGGTCTCTTGGCCTCTTCAGCTCAGGATTTGGAACGACTCAAAGAAGTTCAAGGAAATTGCACTCTTGGCAGGCAGGAGGCTGGGGATAAGCCAGAGGGGATTCTTGGTTGAGGATATGCCGTACTTAGTTCTCCTCTGCTGCAGTGCACCATTCAGGAACGAGCTGATCAGAAGCCTAGACTTGGAGGAGCCCTATGACGGGTTCACCGCTAAGGAGGCCGCCCGGGCCGCGAATCGCCACTCTGGCTAGTTGAATGGCTGCCCGGAGAGGGACTCTCTTACCTCCTGCCATTCTAACAGGAATTTCGAGATCGCACTTACGAATGGGCTGTCCTTATTGACCCTGAAGATTCGGATGCGGTTGAAGCGTTTTTCCGCAAGGATGCCGGATTTCGTCAGGAACTCGAGATGACGTGCCGCCGAACTGTGGGAGAGCCCCGACCTCCTGGTGATTTCTGAGATGTTTAGCTCGCCGCTTTCGATCATTAAGGTCAACACCTTTGTCCGTCCATAGGACGACAGAAGCTCTTCAACTTCTAGCGTCGGCGACCATCCCCTTCTCGAGCTCCCCAATCAGTTCTTTCGCGGACACGAGTGACAGCCCGATCATGGTTGTTCTTCCCCTCACACCCTTGCCTGAGAGCTGGGTCTCGATGATGCCTTTTCTGGACAGCTCGTTGACGTCGTTCCAGACTTGAGTGTGATGGTTCGCACTCACCCCCATGCTTTCACAGAGAGCGCTGTAGCTCTTCTCGACCTCCCCGATGGCGACGTAGGTCGAATCTCCCTTCCTGAGGAGAGTCGAGATTGCCATTAGTATCAGCCGTTGGTGTCTCGACAGATAGTTCAGCTCCTCCTTGCTGAACCCGGGTGGCAGTGAAGCCTTGGCAGACCTGATGTGCTCAGGCAGAATCCGTGGGGACTCCGAGATGTCGGCTAACTTGCCTGCCCTGTAGACCAAATCGAGCGCATATCGCGCATCGCCATACAAGCTCGCTATGTCCGCGGCAAGTTGCATCGAGCTATCCCCCAGCGCACCATCGCAGAATGCCTCACTCCTGGAGGAGATGATGTCCAAGAGCTGGGCCGCGGAATATGGTTCAAGTGATACTTGGTTCCACTGCACCGAGCTGAGAGTGCTTAGGTCTACGGCCTTCATGTAGTCGAGCGTCTTCGAGATGAGCAAGGAAGAAAGAACTTGACTCCCCTGGGCTGTCTCTCTTAGTCGTGTTATTGTATAGAGCGCAGAGGGGTCAGAAGTTACGAGGGAATCAACCTCATCAAATGCTATGATCAGATGTGTGTGGTTGCTCCTCAGCCCTTCGACAAGAACCGAAAGCAACTCTTCGAAACTGTATCCCCTCGACGGATAATTCTGCCCAAGTGTGCTGAGCGCCCTGACCATCACCAACTGCAGCGATTTGTCTATTCTGCAGTTAACGTGTAGCATCTTGACGAGGTTTCCATAGAGTGCCGCCTTCTTCTGTAGCGATTCACCGAGCTTCTTAGCGAGCATGGTCTTCCCAGATCCGATAGGCCCTGACAGCATCGCGTTCTGGCTCGCCTTCGAGGCATTTTGCACAACGCTCTGGAAATAGAGTTCGAGCGCCCTGAGCTGGGCGTCGCGGTGAGGTATCTGGTGCGGAAGGTATTCTGGAAAGAGGAACGATTCATCTCTGAAGACCGAACGCTGGAGCACCAAGAGGGAGTTCCGTTGATTCGTCGGCCTTCGTCTTATAACCTTGATTATACATTGCAGAGGACAACTGATGGAGGGTTCAGTGAAACTGTTCTTCAGAAGGATAAAAAGAACGACGATATGCCCGACGCCCTATGAAGGCCGTAAGGTTCCACAAGCATGGCGGTCCAGAAGTCCTTCAGTACGAAGAGGCACCAGAGCCAGTGGCGAACGGTGACGAAGCACTTGTCAGGGTCAAGGCCTGTGCACTAAATCACCTCGACCTGTGGGCGAGGAACGGGCTCCCCAGCGTCGAGATTCCGCTTCCGCACATCTCAGGCAGCGACATTGCGGGGGAGGTCGAATGGGTCCCTTCTGAGGAGAAACAGTTCAAGAGAGGTGACCAGGTCATCGTAAACCCTGGAGTCGGGTGTGGAAGGTGCGACAGATGTCTCATCGGGAAGGACAACCAGTGCAGACAGTACACCATCATCGGATACGGCGTCGACGGAGGGTACGCCGAACTGGTGAAGGTCCCCAGGCAAAACCTGATCCAAAAGCCTGAGGGGATGGGATTTGAAGACGCAGCTTCCTTCCCCCTCGTCTTCCTAACCGCTTACCACATGCTCGTGACTAAAGCAGGGGCAGGGGCTGGCGACACGGTCCTCATACTGGCCTCGAACTCTGGGGTCGGTTCAGCCGCCATCCAGCTGGCGAAGCTGCAGGGAGCAGAGGTAATCGCTACAGGTGGGAACGAGACAAAGCTCGAGCGTGCGAAGCAACTCGGGGCAGACCACGTCATAGACCACTATCATCAGGACCTGCTCAGCGAGGTTAAGAGGCTCACAGGGAAGAGAGGGGTGGACATCGTCTTCGAGCACGTGGGGAAGGCTACCTGGGACAGCAGCATCAAGGCTCTGGCGAAGGGAGGGAGACTAGTCCTCTGCGGAGCCACGACCGGAGCAGAGGTCGGGACAGACCTAAGGTACGTCTACAACAGAGAGCTGACGATTTACGGCAGCTTCATGGCAAGCAAGGGGGAACTCCTGAAGGTCGTAGGCCTCTTCAGCTCTGGGAAGCTGAAGACGGTCGTCGACTCGGTCTTTCCTCTGGAGAGGGCTGGCGACGCTCAGAAGAGGATGGAAGAGAGCCTGCACTTTGGGAAGATAGTCCTTAAGATCTAGGCACGATTTCGTACGAATGAGTGATCTTCGCCGTCGGCGAAAGTGTGGCGCCTACACTGCAGTATTTCTCAGTGCTGTCTCTGATTGCCTCCTCAACGAATCGCCTCTCGAGGCTTTCTCCGGAGAGGACATACTTCACGTGAATGGAAGTCCATGGCTTCGGGAGGCCGTATTCGGGCCTATCCCCTTTGAGCAACACCTTGAGCGAAGTGAGATTCTGCCCCCTCTTCTTCAATATCGCAACAATATCCATGCCTGTACAGGCCCCGAGTGCAGTCAATAGTGCCCTCATAGGGCTCATCCCCTTGGTAACACCCTCGTTCGAGTCGTAGACAACGGCATGACCGGCTGTGTCGGAGCCAAGGAAGACGTTGTCACCTGACCAGGTAACCTCCGCCTTCCATGTCTCGCTAACCGACTTCAATCACCACAGGTCTCGACTTTGAAGAGACTGAGCCCTTCTCTATGAAGCTTCTACGACCCCAGGCGGCAGTAGCGCTTCCCACCAATCGATGAGTCCCTTCGCCAACGGAGGATGCAGGGAACACGAAAGACCTCTCTACGTCAAGCATTCTGTGCTTCGCGTCCTCAACACCCCTGGGGATCTGTGGAGGCCCGCCATCCTCAGGGATCACCATTGCCCAAATCCTGTAAGGTAGGTCAGGGTCTCTACTCCAGTAGAAACTCGCCTTCCTCACAGCTTTCTTTGATTCGGCCAATTTCCTATTGAGGACGCCCCGTTGCATGCTTAGTTTAGCCTTAGTTGAAAGTCTGAGGATCTTGTCGAAATCCTCATACGCGACTGTCCACACGTCAGGGTGGAACGCCTCCCTCAAACCGCCGACTACTTTGAAGGCGACCTCGGCACTTACGGTTTCGCCGGGCGAATAGGACTTCTTGTCGGTAATCACCCTGACATCGTCAATCCTGGTCTGTCCCCAAGAGTACTCCCCCCTCCTGTTCGCCAGTGGCAACCTGACTCGTCCGCGCCTGAAAGCCCGTTAAAAGTCTGAGCCTCGTTTCAAACTACACGGGGCCACGGGCCAGAGAAGCCTGAGTCGCACACCAGACAGATCTTGTCTTGGACTGTTCGACCTATGTCGTCTAACCTTCAACTGACAACGAACTGCAGTGCTGCCTAATCCTGGTGGAATTTGGATACCACATGGAGACCTAGGTCTGTATACACGCCAAGTTCTAAATAGAACTCGATTGCTTGCCACCTGAGAGGAGAGGGAGGAATAATGGGGACTCTTGGCATTGACGAAACTCGTCCTGTCCGGAGTAGTCGGGGCAACGTGAACTGGGGGTCGATAGGCAACCAAACGAGGACAGAGAGGGGATAAAGGTGACGACGCAACAGCCAGAGGCCGGGGATGTGAATGCCAGAACTGCGCAGCTAGTGAAGTTGCTGAACGAGGTCGGTCCTGATGTACCCGAGATCTCGCGCAGACTGAACCAGTTCAAGGAGTCTGTCAGATACCGCTACAAGGAGAAAATTCTGAGCAAAGGCTTTGAGGTACAGGCTAACGTCGATCACGAGAAACTAGGCCTGCGAAGGGTGGTAGTGGTGCTCGATTTCGCAGATGAATACAAGAAGTTCTCGCAGTCGATTCTACTCTCGATGAATGAGCTCTGTTTCCTTGTGAGCTTCGCGCGGACGATGCCAGGTGGGTGCTACATCACGAATTTCAGTGTGCCGCGCGAATTCCTCGGTCAGTTCAAGATATTCCTTCAGACGCTGAAAGAAAAAGGAATTCTCTCTCGACTTGAGGCAGCCGACTTCGAATGGTTTCGATTCGCTCCGATGAAGTCAGAATTCTACGACTTCGATACGGGGCGATGGGACTTTGACTGGTCGGCGAGGTCGAAAAGCGACTTTGGATCGGCCCAGTATGCGCCGTCAACCCAAACCAGGTTCGACTACACCGACCTGGTGATCATCAAGGAGCTTCAGCTGGATGCGAACAAGTCACTCAAGGAAATCTCTGACAAGCTCAATGTGAACTACAAAAAGCTAGCCTGGCACTATACCACCCACGTCATGGGCAGGAGGCTCATCAGCGGGTACAGAGTCAACTGGACTAGGACGAGGGTCAACTACGCCATCGAGAAGGCCCTTCACAGACAACACAGGTACTTGGCCATTGGGATCCTAGTTCACGGTGTCACCGACTACGAAATGATCTCCCTGAGGCTGGCCGTAAACAGGCTCCCGTTCCTCTGGTGTGAGGCGGCAGGTACAAATTATTACTGTGAATTCTCGTTCCCTGTAGACTTTGTCGTTGAAGGCCTACAGTTTCTCACTGATACGATATCAAAGGTAAAAGAGAGGACAGAGATATTTACCATCGACCAGTCAGACGCAGGAACGTTCACGATTTTTCACAGCATGTTCAACCAGACGCGGAAAAGGTGGGAATTCAACCTGGCGGAAATTACAGCCAGGTTCGAAGCTCTCCTCGTGGAAATTAGGAAGGAGCCATCCTAGGTTAGCTATGATGTTCCCCAGCCGCCCATCAACTCGAGCGGAGCGAACCTGAGACCCGAGCACGCAAAAGATCCAAAGAGTCATCAGGTTGGCATCTTCCAACCTCACTGATGATAGCAGTTTCCTGTGAAAGGACGGGCTGCGGAAAAGGGTCAACAGAGCCGTACTTGGGCAGTCAAGTCCTAAATATGAAGACGGGCATTCGGAAGGCTGAAGTTAGGTGCGCCATATTCCCGTAGAGAAGCACCCTCACATTCCAGCCAGACGGATTCTGGACAGAGTGGTCCTCGGCGGGAGCGATGGTGCCATAGAGGCATTATCAATGACGGCTGCCCTGAACGGAGCTGGAGTGGCCTTCCACACCATCCTTGTCGCAGGGTTCGCCTTCGCAGTGGCCGGTGGGATTTCGATGTTTTTCAGCAGTTACCTTTCGAACAAGTCGGAGATTGACCTCCTTCGAATCGACGTTAACAGAGAGCGAATGGAGATTGAAACCGAACCGGAGGAGGAAAAGGCAGAGTTGGAGGAACTGTTGAAGAAGGAAGGGTACCAGCAGAGGGAAGTCGACGTAATAATGGAGAGGCTCGTCAAGGATAAGGAGCTGTGGTTGAGGACGCAGCTAAGCCACGAGCTCAGACTACACATCGAAGACTTGGAAACGGACCCGTTCGCGAGACCCGGCTCCGCCTGTTCGGCTTTCTTTGCACTAGCTCTTGTTTCCCTATCCCCCTACGCCTTTGCTTCGGGACGCTTCGAGGCCCTGCTGTTTTCCCTGGTCCTCTCCCTGGCCTCACTCTTCGCACTAGCCTCGAGGGCCTTCACGCCCAGGCATTTTGATTGGAAGTCGGGCATCGAGTCGGCAGCGGTTGGCGCTTTCGCAGCGGGCATCCTTTATGCATTGGGCCTTGCTATTTCGGCCGCTTGAAAGGACTTACATTCATTAATCGGCCCCTTCTTGCCTGTATCGATGTCAGCCGAGGATGTTGTACAGTCTGGTTCGCCCGTCCCTCCCCCGCGTCCGAGTGCGCTAAGGGAATTGCTCGGGCGACGCCGACTAATCTTCATTCTTGCCGTGCTCGTCACTGAGCTAGCGATCTTCTTCATCGCAACGTCCATCCCAATCAACCCTAGCACACAGCAATCTCTTCAAAACGAAGCGAAGAGCCTTGCCGGAACTACTGGTACTCTCGGTCCGACAGCTCTCTTCTACTTCATCTTCACCCACAATGCGATGATCGCGTTGGGGGAGATGGTCCCTGTCCTAGGAGGCCTTATCTGGGTTTTTTCGATCTATGCCACAGGACAGATTATCGCCTCGGTGGCCCTCTCACAAGGCTTTCCAGGACTACTCTATGGCGCGCTTGTGCTTGTCTTGCCTTTCGCGATCGTAGAGCTATCGGCCTACGCGGTGGCGGTCGCGTCTGGAACATTGCTGTTGGTTGCTTGGAGGCGGCACCGCCTAAGGCAGGAGTTGAGAGTTCTCGTGTTGGAGATCGGATTGGTCGCAGCCATGCTTCTGACCGCCGCAGCGATGGAGACGATCACAATTGTCGACGCCACCGCGGGATTCCTTCTCTGGATTCCTACGGGCGTTCTGGTCGCCGCATTGATCTGGGCATCTGCTTCGGACAGACGGTTGAGGTAGTGGGAGAGGAGATCCCGATGCGGAGTGAGAACTTGAACCGGCTTGGCGTCGGCAAGATTCCCATTGGTGTGCTTGACTCCACTGTATTGAGGTTTACCGGAGCTGAATCGAAGCTGCTCGCAACTCCCCCGAAGGCTGGGTTGGACTTCGCGGCCATCCGTCTCGGTCGGAATTTCATGGTCATTTCAGCTGACCCTATAACAGGGGTTGTCTCTGAAATTGGAAGATACGCGGTAGCCGTGAGCGCGAACGACGTGGCGACCAGTGGAAATAGACCCCAGTTCCTCGAGTCGGTAGTGCTTCTGCCAGCTGGTTCGACAACGAGGGACGTGGCGTACATCGCAAGGCAGATTCACATCGCCGCAAAAGACATTGGTGTGACGATAGTCGGAGGACATACAGAAGTGACGCCTGGCCTGAGTAGGCCGATAGTAATTACAACCGCCTTCAGCTTCGTCAGAAGGTATGTGTCATCTGATGGTGCAAGAGCGGGCGATACACTGATGATGACTAAGACAGCAGGGCTGGAGGGCACTGCAGCTTTGGCACGGGAACTGGGACCCCCGAATGGCAGCATTTCATCGGGTGTAGCAAAGAGGGCGAAGCTGTTCCTCGACAGGATAAGCGTGGTTGACGAGGCGGAGGCTGCTTTCGAGACTGGCAGAGTGAACGCGATGCATGACTGCACGGAAGGAGGTGTCTTGGGGGCGGCCTACGAGATGTCACTCGCTTCAGGTGTCGGCTTCGAGCTGGACGAAGCGGCCGTCCCAGTTGCACCTGAGACCAAGGCCATGTGCAAACATCTCTCTCTCGACCCCATGAAGTTGATCGGCTCAGGGTCGCTCTTGATAGCAACCAAGAAGGGCTCCGAAAAGCTGTTACAGAAAGCGCTGAATGGGATCTGTGGAGTTAGTCCCATTGGGCGGTTCACCAACAAGGAGCGCGTCTTGCTGAAGACGGACGGGTCTGAGACAAGGATCTCTTCGGCGCCTGAGGACGAGCTTTGGCGCGCCCTGCGAGGACGAGAGTGAGCTCACCGACCCTCAGACAGGCTTGATCTCCTGATCCCACTTTCTGCGGTCCCCCGCAACCCACGAGAACTTCTTTTGTAGCGACTTGCTGTATACCTTGGCCCACTCGAGCCCCACGCTGTCGCACCACGACTTGTAGACTCTCGGATCGATGTAGTTCTTTAGAGAAGTGTTAAGATTGTAGTTCTTTGTGCGGACGAAGAAGTCCAATTCTTTCTCTAGCCGTTTCGTCTTGTTCTCATTGCCGTTTGACCTCGCGTCTGCGAGCCTTAGCTTCTTCTTCTCTAGCGATTCCTCCCAAGTCTTCGGGGGAGTCCTCTGGTGGTTGCAGAATATTGCAGCCTTGAGATTCGCCTCCTTGGCGTGATACAGCTTGTCGACCTCTTCGGCGCGGGAAACGTCCTTCGAGCGGAGAGCCTCCTCAGCGGTGATTGTCGCATGATAGGTCCTGAAAACTTTCGCCGAAGCCCCAGGGACAACCGAAGAGAGGAACCCGTTCACCATTCCGGAGTTGACGTCGTGAAATATCTCAGTGTCAGGCGGCTTGCCAGAGACAAACTCACGGAGGTTCCTTACTACTGCGGGGGGAGGTCTATCCCTCTTGTTCCAAGGGACGCTATCCTTACCGAGGAAATTGAATTCTACTTCGCCGCCTTGGAAGGTGACATGCTCTACCCTGAGGGTGCTTGCGCCGACAGTGTCGGCCTCGTCCTCGTCTTTCTCGTCCCCCACTCTCATCCCGAGGGTGTCGATGAGATAGCATACCGTGGCCACCTGCCGGGTCCGCGCGTCATTAGAATCGAGTCCCTTAATGATCTTGGCCCGGATCCTTCCCATCCCCCTTCCGACTCTGAGCGCCTTGTCGTACTTGGCCTTGTTGCGAGACTGCTGGAGTGGAGAACCCTCGTGCAGCCAGACGTACTTCTCCTTTCCCGTCAATTTGTCGATCCACTTCGCCATCCACATCGAATTATGGTCGCTTACTATGGCACCCCACTTGCCTGGCGGAGGCGGAGTCGTAGTGGGATCCCCAAGGTTCAGAGTGACATCCTCTTGGCTAATCCTGGGTTTCCATCTCCCACGGAAAGGATGCTGCCCCCTTCCCATGAAGAGACCTGGCGGTTCGACCATCCAATTAGCGATGTCGACCTCTTTCCCGTCAAGCCGAGCCCTGCCGAAGCTGGCCTTCAGGGCGTCCCGGCGTTCCTTCCGGGAGGTCGCCAGCTTCTTCTTCTGGTCTTTGGTCATGGCGTCCTTTTGTGCCTTCTCTTCATCTACAACGCGGAAGAGCTCGGTGAAGTCCACGTCAGTGAAAGTCGCCCCCTTCGCCCACCCGGGGAGCTGGGCAGTGAAGTCTAACATGAAGTTCGCTGCGAAAACGGGGTCATTGATGTAGGGCGTGTCCTTCTTCTTCGCCAAGTGATATGCCATCTCCTCGGCCAAAGGTGCCAGGTCAACGGATCTCCCCCATATCTTCACCGATAGGCCCCTAGGAACATAGGCTTCAGGGAGGTTTACCCCGTTGTGAGACAGCGTCGTCCAGTACGCGGTCATGAATTGGGTAAAACGCGCCACCTTGGCGCGTATATAAGAAAATGGCTTTAGCCGGCAAGAAAATTTGCCCGCTCCTGACAAGGAATTAATACGCGTACGGCGGTAGACGCCGCATTCCCATGTGGCTTGTCTTCGACAAGGGAAAGACGCCGCTCCTGAAGGACCCGGCGATCATCGTCGCACTCTCCACGTCCATGCCACAATACAGGGCGATGTACTCGCAGGCGAGGGAGCTTGGGGAGCGCATGCTCCAACGCATGAAGTTCGAGAGAGTCGCGACCATCTACTGCTCAGCCTTCCCTCCCGAGGTCATCGTTAGGGAAGGGGGCATCTCGACGCTCCCTCAATGCCATATCGACCTCAGCCGAGACGGGAGAGATATTCTTCTGCTGACAGGGGACACGAGCCCTATGGACGACCAATACGAGTTTGCTGAGGTCGTGCTAGACTACGCGTCCGAGCAACGCGTAAGCGAGCTGTATTCGGTTGGCGCGAGGTGGGCTGAGAATCCTCTTTCTCCTGACGCAGAACCCGAACCCAACGGGTTCTCAACCGACCCTGCCGGAGTTGCAAAACTAAAGCGGAACGGTGTGAAGGTGTTGCTGGAAGAGCCCGCCCCGTTTTTCGCTTCGACCGTGGTCGGAATGGCAGCGAAGCATGGGATCAGGGGCTTCAAGTTGTCGGTCGATCACGGAGAACCAAGTCCTCACACCAAGTCTGTGGCGCGCCTGCTAGGCACGCTCTCCTCCATGGCAAGTTTTGATTATCTAGCAGAGGTGGGGAAGCAGGAACAAAAACCCACGGCATCGCAAAGACAGAACAATAACGGGTCGATTTACCGGTAGAACTCTAGGAAACGCACAGCCTCTGGCCATGTATGCGTAGGCCGCTCTTATGCCTCGGCGAGCAGCCTACACTGGGAACGATGATCCAGGGGTTCTCCGGAGGCTACGCCCTTTGAGAAGGAACGCGCCTACCGAAGACATACGCCAATGCAATGACGCATACGACCACCGCAACGAGAGCCAGCTGACCTGTCGGGAACTCCGGAATCGAAGTGGTTGTCGATGTGCTAGTCGATGTGCTAGTCGATGTGGATACTGAGGTGGAGGTGCTATGACTTGTGGAGGACGTGGAAGAGGTGGTAACACCTGCGTACGGGTTGACAATGCCGTAGAACTGATACCAAGTGCGCTTTTCACCCAAGAACACGTAGTTGCCCTTGATCGTAATTTCGTAGATGCGTGCGGTCATGCCTGCAACTGCATGCGGACTAACGGACACGATGATCTGGCCGTCTCCGTCGCATGTTACAGTGAACCCTGGGGTTTCGGAGACGCTGCTTGTCGTGATTGGCGAGCCTAATCTTGTCCCTGAGAAGATGTTGCTTGTCGGGACTGACCCCGAGTAACCCTCCGCCGTGGCAGAGCAGTTCATTGCAGAGAGCGACGCTTTGCCTCCGTTGCTTGCCTGGAGGTTGGTCGACGTCATGTTGACCCAACCGAACGCTCCGGCCGCGATGCTCATATTCGTCGCGGATCCTGAATTGTAGATGTACTCCGATGGATAAGAGTTGAGCGTAAGAGTGGCCGTACTCGAGGGGAGTTCATTGCCGGTAAGGTTGTCATACCAGGCTGACCTGAAGTAGTTGACATTCCTGTAGAGGATACCTGATCCTGTAGCTTCGTCAAGCGTGTAGAGCCAGAAAGGCCCTGAGGCGAGGTTAATCGTATTGAGGTCAGTGACAGAGGCAGGTGCGACTCCCTGCGAAGAGCCGGCAACGGCCGAGGTTGCAGCCCCGTACGTCTTCGAGAAGTCTATCTGTGCCTCGACGGCGTCGGCGACATTGATGTTGAGATACTTGAAGATGTGCATGGGGAGCACGTAGTTGCTGAGGTCAAGTATGTTCCAGACAGAGGTGTCGTTCATGTACATGGTGATAGAATATCCCCCATTGCTGACAGTCGTGGCCCAAAGACCTAGTGGTCCGGAAACACCTCCTATCGCTGGTGAGAAGGCCGTGGGAAGGCTCGGCGACGATGCCACATTGAGTGCGTACAGAGTGTAGTTGTAGTCGTAGGCGGTCAAAGGCACGTTGTCCGAGAATGTGATATTCTTCGCGAAAGTGAATGTTATCGCCTGCCCATTCACGATATTGGCTCGGCTGCTTGTCGAGGCGTTCTGGAAGTTGAACGCGCCTACGGGCGTAAGTCCGGTGAATGGCGCGACCTGGAGGCCAGGATCGACTTGCACACTTCCTGTCGGAGCTGTCGGATCAGTTCCGTTCAACATGTACGATATGTATGCGTTGGCTATGTTGAACTGGGTCGGCGGGGTGGCAAGCGGCGTATCGTATATCTCGGAATAGAGGTCGGCCTGCCATACCCAGTTGGGGTAGGCGATTGGGTTGAGTGCGCCGACATCAGGAATTCCATGGATGCCGAAGTTGATCGTCCCTCCAATTCCCGTCGTCTTATGGACGTTGAGGAATGTGTAGTATGCGCCACCTCCTGTGTTGGGACCTGTAGTGGGCACGCCTGCGAATCCCGTCCAGCCGTTAATGTAATCGGCGTAGAGGTAGTTCTGATAGAACGAGACTATGCTGGGAAGCTGCTGAGCAAAGATTAGGCCCACCGTCTTCGCAGCCGATTCCGCTTGAGTAATCGTGGGCGCATACAGCACTTGGTTACCGTAGTAGTCCATGGAACTGTTGACGAAGGCATTGAAGTTGTCGTTGTTCACTTCAGAGGATATCCATTCATACGCGCCTTGGAAGGTAAACGCTGAACTTGTGACCCACCCAAACGTGTACATGTTCCAATTGTCTGCTGCCAAGGCTGACGATGTCGTATTCAGCGCGGCAGGTGGACACTCGTCATAGCCAGCATGGGGGCCGCTCACGCAGTATCCTGCGTTGGTGATGATTTCCCCCTCTGAAGCGCCATATATTGTCCCTCCAGCTTCTTCATCAGAAATTCCTACTGAGTCTATCACTAGCCCAATTGACTTTGCAGAAGTCACGAGTAGGGTAGCAACACTTGACCTTAGCGGATCGTCATTCCTATAGTAGAAGAGCGGGTTGAATGACTTCGTCAAGGCGGAGTCTGTCCACCAAGTAATCCCACCGAGCTGACTTAAACTCAACTTTGAAATCTGGGCAGTCGATATGGCACTGCCGTTATATTCGGCATAGAGTCCGGACATCGAGAGTTGCACTGCGGCTTGGGTTAAGCTGTATGGTTCAGTCGGGACGCTTGTGTTGCAGACTGTCGGATATACTGCGCACGGCATCAGATACGGCGAGGCTGATCCCTCAGTCCCCATTAGGCTCACACTCTGGATCTGACCGTAGTTTGTGAGATACTGGATAGCCTCCCTGTAGTGTACGTTGCCGATTATTGGCTGCGCGTTGTTGAATGCGATGCCGTCGAACGTGTAACCTAGTGTCGAGTTCTCCTGCACGTTCGGGTTGCTCTGGAGAGATGCGTACGAACCCGCGAGAAACGACCACTCGGCGACTTGAATTCCACCGGTCCCGAGCGTGGAGGACAGGGCACTGTCTGCAGCCAGCACGCTGAAGTCTATAGCATTGATACGTGGACCATGGGTGTCGACCTGCGACGGAGACAGGATAGTCCCGAGGGAGGCGTTGACGATTGACGCACTTGATGAAAGGGCAAGCAGAACCGTAACAGTCATGATAACGTACTTACTTCGCAGGTTCATACGGAGAGAATTTTGGAGAGTTGACTTATAAGCCTCAGACTGCCACTTTCCTTCTCAATTGCCACAAATTAGTTTACCTCTCAGTTGAGGTCGATGGGTATAGGCGTACGTATCGCAGAACCGACCTGGGACTTCCTTTGGAACGGAACTAATGTCCGGAGAACATTGTCCGCGATGAAAATAGGTCCCAAAAGCGCGGTAGCCGACCCACGTGCCCAAGGCAGACATGTTTATCCGTATGCGCAGAAGTGTGCCCGACACGCTTTGAAGGCTGTACGGGAAGACCGTTCTCTCGAAAGTACACTCGAGTGGGCTAAGGAAAGAATGAAAAACAGGGGGTTCGAAGTAAAGTCGCAGGTAGCTCTGTCGATCGATCCGAAGCTAGCCATCATGGGTTATGCCAGAAAGGAGGAGAAGTCACACAGGATAGTCATCTCAGAGTGGGCTCTGGACTCCGATATGTTGGGGGGGCTGATACTTCATGAGCTGGCGCACATCTACTTTACAGAGAGAGGGGCCTATTCTCATGACGGAGAACTCATAGAGGAAGTCCTCGGGAAACTCAGAGAGCGTGACGGTCTAAGGGCTAAAGAGACTGACTATCTTGTCGATGCCTACAACCACCTGCAAAACATATTGGTGGACGATATCGTCTTCGCGGTGATGGACGACAACGAGTTAGAGACTGCAAAGCGCTTTTTCGCCGAGTGGGTTTCTGAAAGACCTTCAGGCGATCCTGTGCTCGACGCTGCTTTGCTCACCAGGAACGCGTTCGCTGTGGCTTCACTCAAGAGGCGAAGGATCTATGATAGTAGCAGCGAAATGTATTACAGAAACAAGGGGTTCGTCTCTTCGATGGGCAAGTCGGCGGAGGGAGACTTCGATTGGTTGGAGGAGTTCTTGGAGTCGTCAAGATCTGAATGGGACAGAAGCCAACTCCTGACAGCAATCGACGCTTACTTCGAGAAGATACTCCAGATGATGCGATCGTCTGCTCGGCTAGACGACCTGAGGTAGCCTCCTTGAAAGTCAAAGTCTTCTCGAGGCTCTCCAAAGGGAAGGTCTTGGTCCTCGCTGCCTTTGCCGGCGCTCTAGCTTTCGGCGGATATCTTGGCTACCTTGCTTGGGTAAACGACAGTTTCCCTTCGCAACAAAAGCCTTTCGGCGACTACGCACAAGTGTCTTCAGTTCAGTTCAATGGAACAGAATACGCTGTGACAGTGACCTGGCTCTCCGGCGATTATCTGCCCCTGTACGTACAGATAACATCGAGTGTATCCGACGCGGCGAATTCCCCAGTCTGTGGTTTAAGTATGAATTCCGTTACTGCGGGGCAATCCATCTTCATGCCGTTCGGGTTCGACGGCCCTTCCGCTGCACCAACAAGCGTCACAATTTCAATTGCCGTGCAGCCGAACAGCGGGAGCGACTTTACCATACAGCAGCAAATACGGAACTTCACTTCCTTCACTGGAGATATAACGCCAACCCAATTTGCGTGTACCGAGCCGTCCTCCGTGATGTAGCTGGCCCCCTTCGAGGAACTACTGTGACCCTGCCTGGTCCCTACCAAAGTAAAGCAGGGGCATCGCCAGACCACTGGGTCCTACCTCCTGCTAGGCATGGGTTCCCAATTCTCCGTGAGTAATTAGGTTCCAGTTATTGGTTGAATAGGTAGTGGTTTTCCGCCTTCTCCAGCGGAACACCCGCAGCCTTGAACGTGACCCCCTCTCCTAAGGGTTCCTCTGTACAGGCCATCTTCCAGCTTCCTGTGGTTCTTGGCTTCCCACTCCTCGATGGGCATCCCGTACTTTTGTTGGATCCTATCTCTGTACCATTCTGGAATCACGTTGAAACTGCAGAATGGAATAATCCTCAGATCGGGCGTCAAATAGTGAATGTCGCATCTCTGGAGCCTCTCTTCGTCCTGGTTGTACTTGTCCTGGAAGTGCATCATTCCGATGAACAAGCTCTTAAGGTGGAACTGACCAATTGACGAATAGTCGTGCTTGACAAGCGCGTCTGTGAGGAGCTTGGCGAAGCTCAGGCTCTTGGGCTGCTTCTCCTTATTGACGAATGACGAAACCCTGGTAAGCACTTTCGCAGCAACAATGTACCTGTTTGCGCCCGAGTAGATCTCCTCGGATTTTTCCTCGAGGTATTCGATGAGCCCGGGGATGTCCACGAACTCTGGGAGGGGAACGAGTCTCTTCTTATCTGGATCGTTGAAGACGTATGTCCCTGCGCCGCAGGCGAAGTGTATGGACAACTCGTACTGCTCCTTCTTCGTGAAAGCCTCGATGAAGCCTGTCACCGGAGAGCACGAGGGGACCGGGAACCATCCATCCTTGGAGATTTCACCGTTCGTCTGTTCCTCTATCCTCTCTATGCAGTCTGGGATCGTAATGCGATACTTCGCCCTCTCCGTCTTGGTGAGCCTCCCTGTCAGCGAGACAGGCTGGAAGTTTACGGCGTGGACGGTATCGATGTTGCGCTGACCGAAGCGGATGATGTCCCCGAGCTCGTGGTCGTTGATTGACTTGATGACCGTCGGGACGAGCACCACGCCAACTCCCTGCCTTCTACAGGCTTCGATTGCGTAGGGAGCTTCCCAGTGATTCTTCGGGTTAGTCTTTGGCGTGACACCGTCAAAGCTCATGTAGAGATTGGAAACGCCCGCGTCTTTCAGTCTCTTTGCCATGCTTGGGTCGAGGGCAAGGTTGATTCCGTTCGTGTTGAGCTGAATGTGGTCAACTCCCTCTTCTTTGAGTATCTTGATTATGGTGGGAAGGTCCTCTCTAAGCGTCGGTTCGCCTCCTGTAATTTGGACCGAGTTTCCGGCGACGGGTCTTTCTGACTTCAGCGAGCGGCCCATTTCTCTGATCTGATCTAGCGTTGGCTCGTAAACGTAAGCTCCCTCGAGCCCCTTCTTGACGTAGAAGAAGCAATACCAGCATGTCAGGTCACATCTGTTGGTAATGATGATGTTTGAGAGGCCCGTGTGCGAAAGATGGTTGGAACAGAGCCCGCAGTTAGCAGGACAGGAACAGACGTCGAGTGGAACATTCGCAGCATGGGTCCCCTTCCCATCCTTCCAATATCGCGAGAACTTGCTGTACATTTCATACGAACCGAAGTAAAGTTCCTCCGTTTCTCCGTGTTCTGGGCAGGTCTTTGTCATCCAGACCTTGCTCTCCCGCTCGAAAACTATTGCTGGAAGGATGCGGTTGCAGTCAGGACAAATTGACTGCGTTTGCCGGATAAAGTTCCCCTTCGAATTCTCCTTCTTTAGCTCCAGACTGACGTCTGCAACTTGGGTCAACCTAAAAAGACTCCTTGGAGGGCGCTTCTCCTGGTCAGGATATAAGCGTTTTGACTTCTCAGAGGGTGAGAAGTTAAAATACCAGAGGAACGGGGTTGTTCCGAATTGGTTCGCGAGCTTGATTCAGAGCCGGGTGCACCGCTTCCCGTTGCACTAGCCCCGGAAGACACGTGTCCTGGGATTGTGATGTTCCGTTGAGCATCAGCGAGAGGGCCGGCGAAGCCCTCGTCGAGCTTGGCCTGACAGGGAGCGAAGTCAAGGCATACGTGGCACTGTTGAAGGGCGGATCGATGACTGCGAGCGACGTGAGCAGGGAAGCAAGAATCCCATACTCGAAAGTGTATGATGCTCTCGAGTCTTTGCATCGGCAGGGGTGGGCTGAAGCCCAGAAAAGCAGACCTATAGTGTACACCGCAAAGCCCCCGGACACGGCCTTGGAGGAGCTGAGGTCGCGGCAAGAGACAGAAAGAAGAGAGAGGGAGCAAGTCGCACTCGAGGAATTGATGAACATCTACGTCAGCCGAGGAGAACAGGAGAAGCCGGACATCTGGATAATGCGAGGGACGAACGAAATCCTGTCGAGGGTCAAGAACCTTCTCCTAAACTGCAGAAGCGAGCTCCTGATAGGGTTACCGTCGCAGCTTCTTCCTCTTTCGTCCAGTGTTGAACCGCTACTTGCGGCTCTGAAGGAGAAGGGCGTGAAGAGCCATTTGCTCACCTCGCCGGATCTCGCAGGAGAAGACGCACAAAGGATCTCTAGGTTAGCGGAGGTAAGGACGCGAAAAACGATGTACGGCGGAGGCCTTATTTCAGACTCAAGGGAAGTCGTCCTGCTCTTGGGTGGGGCAGACCAGGGGAGTCTGCCGCTTGCCATTTGGGCGTCTCATCATGGGCTCGCAAGCTTTGCCAAAGACTACTTTGAGTTCCTATGGGACTCACCAGGGACGACGAAGCTTTGAAGAGGGACGAAGGAGGTGAAACCCGAATAGGCCCTAGAGACGGAAAAGACGTGGCCGAGAGACTCAAAGAAGAGACCGGGCTGTCGACTGAAGAGGTGACTTATTATCTCAGGCTAATCAAAGAAGGCTCTGCAAAAGCGTCAAGCGACACAAGGGCCTATGAGGGACTTAATCTCAGGGGCATGGTGATTTTGTCCGGCGATGGGAAACGAGTCATTCCCACTCATCCGAGGCTCGGCCTTGCCAACCAGTATCGGACGTGGAGAGAGAACATGATTAGGGAGATGAACGAGAGGCGGATGAGAATTGACAAGCTTATTCTAGAGCTAATCCCTATGTGGGAGGCCGCAACGGAGAAAAGGGTGCACGAAACGGGCGACAAGGAACCTTGAGCGAGTGCCCTCACGAGATCGTATTCGTGGGAATGGTCAACATCAACAGGGACAACTATCTGCAGGGAGTGGTGGATGTCTGGAGATGTAGGAAGTGCAAGAGACTCTTTTGCGACGATAAGAGGTACGGCGAACCCCTGAAGCCTGAGGTCGGATTCGTGTCAATCCCGGACGACGAGAAGTGGGGGATCCTGACGTGCACTACAGCGAAGCAAGTCTCAATGAATAGTTTGGGTGTCAAGCCTGGAAAGAAAATCCAGCATGCTTGCAAGGGCGGTGTGGATTATGAATTTGCAGTGGGTGCAGACTACTCGCTTTCCCCGGACGTGGGACAACCCATTCACAGGCTGTACTTAGTTGAAGACCACATCAACAGCAACATTGAAGCGGGTTACTACAAACTCACCTTGCGGTAATCATGTCGGCGCTCAATGTTACTGCTGCCGGAGTTGGGGTGTTAGCTGGTCTGCTGGGACTGGGCATCGGATCATTCGGATTTTCGCCTGCCCATGGATCATGGGTCTGGGTGGTAGCGGTTGTGTCGGTCGTCTTGGTAGTCGAATCTTCGGTGGCGCTTGTAGGACCGAGACTGGCGTTCTATATTCAAGCCGTTCTGGCAGCCCTGCTTGTTGCGACGGAGTGGGGAGCATCGGACGGCGTGTCTCCAGCCATGCTACTTGTTGTCTTGGCCGGAGCGGCTACCGTCGCATTGGGCATACTCGCTGCAAGACACGAGCAGCGGATACCTGAGCAGTCCCACCCCATGAACCTCCCCGTCTTTGGCTAAATTCTGAACGTCTCGAATCTGCCAGAGGATGCGATCTGCTCTGAGTGACGCTTCAGCAAAGCGACGTCCATGCCATTATAAGACGGAGCCTCGAAGTCGAGCTGCAATAGTGCCCTTTTGATGACGCCGCGAGCCACATCCTCCTCTCCCTTTTGGTGGTGGACCAAGGCCGCGCAGACTAAGATCATCCCCTGCAAATTCGACTTCTCTTTACCGCGGGCAGCTCTCCAAGCCTCCTCGAGGACCTCGTGACACTCCCAGTACTTTTCAGAGTTGAAGTATGCACGCGCCTCCTGAAAGAGCACATCATGGGAGCGATGCCGGGGGGCGACGTTCAAGTCATGCACCGACTCCAAAGCCGCCAGTGGCGCAACTGCCGCTAGGAAAGTGTCCAAGTCCCCCCTCCCTTCGGTGAAGATGTCGACTTCCAAAGCTCCGTAGGAGGTCCACTTCGCATTACGCACAGCAGCCCCGACGATTCTCCCTACACTCCTGACAGCCTCTAGCGCGCGCTCCCGCCTATGGTCATCCGGGACAAGCCTGATAAGATAACGCATCTGGGCAGACGACTTGCCCCAACGCTTTAATTCTTGGCCTGGAGGCTCGCCTCTCCGTGGGTAATGACCGGAATAGCCCGAATGATTCGATGATTTCGATCTTGAGTGGGAGAACCCACGCGTCTCGTCATGACTCAGTGCTACTCGGGCAGGAATCAGTTTATACCCTTGAACCGTTCGAGGGACTCTGGTGAGAGAAATGGTAGAGCTCGACCTAACCTGCAACCTAGAAGGGTTCCGCAGGTTCTTGATTAACAGCACATGTAGATCCTACATACCGGAGTCGTACCTAAGAGATCCGGAGGTCTTCCCCGAGAAGGAAGGAGAGCAAGGGTCTATTTACGTCGAAGCAGTCGACAAGGTCGACCTGAAGCAGATGCGAGAGATCAAGTTCATCAACGCCCGCGACGTTCTAGGGATAATCTACACATCGAAGAGCGGGAACACGAAGCTGAAGTGGCGGCAGTTGAGGGGCAGGATTGGAAGGATGTCCGGGGAGGCTTCGGGAAACTCATTGGGGAACCTCGTAATGGCCCGCATCTTGTCTCCAGATGACGTGGAAGCGATCGTTGCTGAGCAACAGGGAGACAAGAACCCGCAGGAAGGAGGCGAACCATCCCCTGAAGAACAGAGCCCGTCTCAACCGGACCTTGCCCCAGAATGAGCCGTTTCTGTTTCCAGTAAGAAAATTGTTTGAAAATGTAGATTCCGCTTAGTTTATAGTGGGCGGCTGAGGGTTCGGCTTAATGGGAAGGGTAAAGGTCAACAGAATCAGCGGGGTTTCGGATCCTCTAACGGGCCTACCCGCCAAGCAGATTGAGCTCATCGAAGTTCGAGACGCACGCAGGCCCGACATGTTCCCTTCAGGTGATGAGGGACGCGTCATTCAGGGAATGGTAACGCAATTGCAGTCGATGGGCCTTATGCCTCAGATAAGGGAGTTCGGATTCGCGAAACTAACGATGACGCTCACGGAGTCGGAATACGACATGCTTGGGATACGCTTGGATGTCAACGAGATCTACGAACTGGATATCCGGAACGGCTCTTTGTCGCTAAGAAAGATTACCGAAGGGACCTGATGCCATAGCTATGACGTGGGAATGCGGCAGTTGAGCGACAAAGTGAAGGAAGGCGACCCCGCTCCTGACTTCTCGTTTGTAGCACAGGATGGTAAGACCATGTCCCTGAAGGACTACGCAGGCTCGAAGAACCTCGTGATCTATTTCTACCCAAAGGACTTCACCATGGGATGCACGGCGGAAACGAAAGCCTTCAGTACAAGTTACGAGGAGATGAAGAGACTCGGCGCTGAGGTGATCGGAATAAGCTCGGACACGGCCGAAAGTCACGAGAGATTCGCAAAGGAATGTGGGGCGGAGTTTCCTCTTGTCAGCGATAACGGTGGCAAGGCAAGGAAGGCGTTTGGGGTCAAGCCCACCCTCGGCTTCCTCCCTGGTCGGGTTACTTTTGTAATTGACAAGAACGGGATCATCAGAAGCGTCTTCTCGTCCCAGACAAACCCCAAGGGACACATCTTGAACGCGTTGGAAGTCCTGAATGGGCTTCCAAAGGGATAACACCATCGCATCCTATCTTGACCGACGAGCGACAACCTAGGATTTTCAAGAGGGCGCCCGTAATCGAAAACGACAGACCGCTTACCCATCCTCATATATTCTGAGTTAGTTTTGCGATTCTACTCCCACTTGTGGAAGGCCGGGTGCCCCTCTCTTACGGCGACGTAAAGTCCTGACATCGACACTGTCTTCACGCCGTCAACTTCAATGCTCCCTTCAACGTGGACTTTGTCACCTTCGATCCCTGTGCAATGAGCGCTCAGGTGCAGTGACTTACCCATCGGCGAGGGCTTCAAGAAAGTGATGGACAGCTGGGCCGTGACTGTCCCGGGTGGAGAATGGAGACCCCTGGTTTTCATCAGGTAGTAGGCCGCGGTCATATTGCCATGACAGTCCAAGAGCATCGAGATAATCCCACCACTCGCATACCCAACAAAGGCGGTGTGTTGTGGCTCTGGAATCCAATCGGCGACTAAGTGGTCATCAACGGGCCTACTCCTTATGTGGAGGCCAACGGGGTTCGAAGGACCGCATCCATAACAGACTGCATTAGGGGAGTATTTGTCTTGGAGGCTTTCCAAAGGCTTCACCTTCGGTGGTAGCTACGATTTCGCTGAGATCTTCTGATAAAAGCGTTTACGAGTATGGACTGATTCCGACAGACCCAAGCGTGGATGTTCTAAGCGCAATACTCGTAGGAAGCGAGTTGAGTACTCAGGAGTAATCAGGCGTCATTCGCAAGTTGTCGATGCCAATGGACGATCTATACTCATTTCAATTTTCTGTCCCCGGGTATTCCTTACGAATGGAGCCGTCGGGACGACTTCTCTTTGCATTATGATTTTAAGGACGTGAACTCACCTTAGTCTCTGGATGTCCTTGAGGACGGATGACGTAAATGGCAACTGATCCCATCTGCGGAATGTTCGTAGAGGAATCCAGGGATGCGCTCTGCGCGACCGTCAGGGGGACGACATACTACTTTTGCAGCGAGTCCTGTCTCAGGACATTTGTCGCGCCTGAGGCTGAACTCAGGTGGCTGAAACGGACTGTCGCCCTGAGTGCCGCGCTAGCAGTACCCATACTCGTGCTTACCTACGCCTCAATATCGACATCCCTCCCTGTGCCTTGGGTCCTGCTTTGCCTGGCCACGCCTGTCCAGTTCGTGGGAGGATGGAAGTTCTACCGAGGTGCATGGGACGCGATCAAAATGAGGTTGTCCAACATGGACCTTCTGATCGCACTCGGGACTTCAGCCGCATATTTCTACAGCTTGGCCTACGTGCTCTTCCCGTCACACTTCCCTTCGGGTGGGCTGTTTTTTGACGCATCGGCGACAATTACGGCCCTCATTCTGACAGGGAAGCTAATCGAGCATTCTGTAAGGGACAGAGCGACCGATGCGGTCCGGAGAATACTCGAACTGCAGCCGAGGAACGCTGTGGTCATCAGAGACGGGATCGAAGAGGTCTTGCCTATTGAGAGATTGGTGGTTGGGGACACATTCATCGTTAGGCCCGGGGATAAGGTGGCGACCGACGGCGTGGTAGTGGAGGGTCACTCATCCGTAGACGAGAAGATGCTTACGGGCGAGAGTCTACCTGTGGAGAAGAAAGCAGGAGATCAAGTTACAGGGGCGTCAGTTAACATTACCGGCGCCCTCAAAGTGAAGGCAAACCGCGTCGGCGCGGATACAACTCTGTCGAAGATAGTGCGGGTGGTCCAAGAGGCCCAAGAAACTAAAAGCCCTGTGGAAAGACTCGCAGACAGGATTGCTGCGTACTTCGTCCCCATGGTCTTGCTGGTGGCCCTTACCTCCTTTTGCGCATGGGTAATCATCGGGGACAAGCCAGTCAGCTTCGCATTCACTGCGGCCATCGCAGTCCTCGTAATCGCATGCCCCTGTGCACTCGGGCTGGCGACACCTGCGGCAGTCGTTGTTGGAGTCGGGAAGGGAGCAGAGAACGGAGTTCTGATTAAGGGGGGCGATTACCTGGAGAGGGCACAGAAAATAGACACTGTCGTGTTCGACAAGACGGGCACGCTTACGAGAGGAGAGCCCTCGGTCACGAATGTAGTGCCAGCGTCAGACTGGGACCGAGGCGACACCGAGATTCTCCGACTCGCAGCGATAGCCGAGAAGCGGTCCGAGCATCCGCTTGCGTCAGGCATACTTGCGAAGGCCAAGGAAAGATCCGGGGAAGAGGTTCCCGACCCCGATTTTTTCGATTCGTTTTCAGGTCTGGGAATACGCGCCAAGTACGCGGGAGATACCCTCATGCTGGGCAATGCTAGGTTCCTCGAACAGCACGGCATCGAAGTCCAAAGTGAGACCAATTCTGAACTAGGAAATCTTCACGCCGAGGGGAAGACAACTGTAGTCCTAGCCATCAATGACAGGGTCGCCGGGGTGATAGCGGTAGCGGACACCTTGAAGGCATCGGCAGAACAGACAGTTCGAGCCTTGAAGAAGATGAAGATAGAAGTGATGATGCTCAGCGGGGATGACAAATCGACGACCGAATGCATCGCGCGTAGGCTGGGTATCGAACGGTATTTCGCCGAGGTCCTTCCTGTTGACAAATCGCGCGTTGTGAGGCAGCTTCAGGCTGAAGGAAGGGTTGTCGCTATGGTAGGAGACGGCATCAACGACGCTCCTGCTCTAGCTCAATCCGATGTGGGCATCGCAGTGGGCTCTGGCTCAGATATCGCAATAGAGACTGGAGGCCTGGTGCTGATGAGAGACGACCTAAGAGATGTTGTTGCAGGAATCCAGCTCTCCAGGAAGACCATGACCAAGATCAAGGAAAACCTGGCCTGGGCATTTGCCTACAACGTTGCACTTATTCCGGCTGCCGCGGGGCTGCTCTACCTAGCTACGGGCGTTCTTCTGAACCCCATCCTTTCCGGCGCTGCAATGGCGCTGTCGTCTGTAACGGTGATATCAAACTCCCTGACACTCAGAAGATTCAGGCCGGTTCTGTAGCATGCAAAGTTTACATAGATTCTGGAAATGAAGGCACGACAGTTGGCGACAGACCCTGTCTGCAAGATGAAAGTTAATGAGAATTCGACGCGATTCAAATCCGGATATGCAGGAGTATCATATTACTTCTGTAGTCCTGAATGCAAGCTCGCCTTTGATAGCAACCCTCAGAAGTACGCGCCTAACAAAGTGTAGGAACAACTCCTAAGGTCCGAGCGGATCCCGGGGCTTCATAGCGACACACCTGAGTAGCCACAGAAAAGTGAGACCTTGATGTCAGACCTAAGCGGCCTGTGCTCTTCCCTGGACCGAAGTCGAACTGGGAACAAACTGCGTCCAGATTCTCAACCTCGAAATCGTGTAAGCAAAGAGAAATCCGACAGCGACGGCCATGAGATAGGCCAACGAGTAGAAAATCACAATTGAGAGTAAGAGAGTCAGGACATATTGGATGATTGTGGCGGCAGATCCGTTAAGGAAGTACTTGGAGAATCGGCCACGGGACAGAAGCGGAGAACGGAATACTACCTCGGACTTCCAAGCGTAGTCCGTAAAGATTGAGGTCACGACTGCAATCAGAGTCGAAATGGCCAGGGGAAGAGCAAGATATTGCTTGAGGAAGTACAACCATCCATCGATCATAATGGCGTTCACCGCTCCGGTAAGGGCATAGAAGATCGAGAAACGATTCACGTAAAACCGAATAATGCCTTCGACCTTGGCTAACATCTGATCAGAATCGCCCCGTGAATGCCATGGCTAATTTGCTTTGCCCCTTCGGATACATTAAATGGAGTGTCTCATGTCGACCAGGTGGAGGAAATGTCCCCCTGTCATAACACGCATCGAAGCCAACGATCGCCCAGCATGAGGCAAGTGTTCTTCCCCTCTGAGTCTGCCTGGACAAGTGGCTGGACGGCGAGCGGAGTGCGTAGACTGCCCGACTTGTTGCCACCGCATGCAGCCCAGGGAGAGGTAGTGCGCATTCACTTGGTCGCACAGGCGAGAGCGGTTAGCCCCCTTAGCGTGACTACCCGTATCCGCTCCATTCCGTGACTTTTGGCATCGCAAGAATCTCTTCAATCTTCATCCTACATTGAGGTCGTTCCCCCACGGCATCTTCGAACCGAGTTGCGTTCATGACGAGTGCTGAATCGGCGCCCCTCGCCGTACCGGCTACAGCGATTACCTTGTCGCCGACCTTTACTACTCCAGCTTCCACCGCCATGAAAACAATTTCGACGGCTGTCCTGAGACCGTGGCCGCCGACGCAGATGAGGGTCATCCAGAAGAGGTCTGCGCTCTCCCCCGTAAGGTCGACGTCCTTTCTCTCCCACCAGTTTCGCATCTTCAGCTCCCTAGTGAGTGGCTCTTTGATATTGTCCACAGCGACTATCCCGCTCGCCGCGAGGTCCTTCTTGAGCAGGGCCGCCTTCTTGTAAGTGCTGCGCGTCTCGCGGTTGAATGTGACGCAGACTACCGCTTGTTTTGGCAACCTCTTCTTGACTTCAAGCGCGAGCCTCCCAGACTCGGATGCCACCAGGACCTTGGTGATGCCGCCTTCCTTAGCTCTTGTTTGCACCGCCTTAATCACACGGGGAGTATTGTCAGGTCCCGGGTGATTGAAGAAGTGGACATCGCGTTGTTCCAATTGTAATTGCCCCGTGGTCAACCTAGCCATAGGCCGTCTTAAGAACTGATTTAGTCCAATCGCCCATCTTTCCCATGACCTAGCGCGCGAAGGTGTCTCGAGACATGGCGCCCCCAGTGGAGAATCACCCGCGCACGCCCATGAACTCACTCGCGGATATTCTCATATTGCCATGCTCAGGGGGCCGGAGTGGATCGAATCTTTGGAGACGAACAGTGAGGAGGCCACCCTTGTTGTAAGAAGAAAGATCAAGCCGGGGCGAGAGAGGGAGTACGAGGACTGGTTAGAACGCATCACTCAAAGGGCGAGGGGATTCCCAGGCTTCAAGGGCGCGACGACCCTCTTCCCGAGGGAAGGAGACTCGAACATCAGCTACGTAATATCGCGCTTCGCAAGTCAGAGGACCCTCGAGAACTGGAAAAACTCACAGGAGCGTCTCAAGTTAATTGACGAAGTGGAGGACTATGCTTCGCAGCACTTTGCGGAGACAACTGCCATGGAGACCTGGTTTGCCCTCCCCCGGGGTGGGGGCCTTCGTTGCCCCTCCCAAATGGAAGATGGCTCTCGTAACAATTTTTGGCGCCTATATCATCAGCTTCCTCGCGCATCTCGCGTTCAATCCCTACTTCGATTCATGGCCATTGTTCGCAAACACCTTCCTCTTTATCGTCATCCTCGTCATCCTGCTTACTTACCTTGTGATGCCTTTCCTAAGCCGGTTACTAAGGCATTGGCTCTATCCGTGAGCCACTTCATTTGAGATTGATGAAGATATCTCGGCGGTCACAGTCACTGAGCCGGTTGCCTTACCTCGCGCGCCCTAGGTTCTCAATTCGCATTGGTTTGATCTTGTCAGCGGGCTTGAATCCGAAAATCCTAGAGTAGAAGTAGAGCTCGAGCTCGGCCTCCCTTTTGATATTTTCTGCCCTCCTGAAACCATGTTGCTCCCCCTTGAACCCTACATACGCCGTGGGGATGCCTTTCCTCTTGACTGCCTCGTAGAACTTCTTAGACTGGGCAGGCGGGACAATCTTGTCCTCTAATCCCTGAAAGAGGATCAGCGGGCAAGAAACCTTGTCGGCGTAGTTGAGAGCGGACCGCTCTTTGTAGACATCCTTTCTTTCCGGGTAGGGACCTAGCAGGGTCTGGTTGTACCTGGACTCGAACTTATGGGTCGTTTCGTCGAATCCCTCGAGATCACTAATGCCAAACAGGCTTGCCCCCGCATTGAAGAACTTCCGGAATGTGACAGCGCACATCGTCGTGTAACCACCCGCGGATCCTCCCCTGATAGCCACCCTTTTGCCATCGGCATCTCCCCTTCTTACGAGGAATTTGGCGGCGTTGACGCAGTCGTCTACATCCACAACTCCCCAGTTTCCCGCGAGTCTCTCTCGGTATTCGCGACCATACCCCGTGCTTCCGCCGTAGTTGACGTCTGCCACCGCTAGGCCGTGCCCCGTCCAGAACTGGATCGTGTACTTCAGCGTCGTCGTCACGGCCGAAGTCGGACCTCCATGACTCATCACCACAAGCGGTGGTTTCTCCCCTGGCGGAGCACGGAAGTCCTTGTTCCGGGGAGGATAGTAGAATGCGTACGCCTCCCTGCCGTTCTCGGTGGGGAACCTGATTGCCTCCGGCTCCGAAAGGTACCCTGGGTCTACGACCGATCTGATGGACGTCCGAAGAACTCTGGTCTCGCCTGTCCCCAGGTCTACAACGGCTAGCGAAGTGGGTTCTGTAGGCGAGCCTGCCACGAGCAGGGCGTAGCCAGGCCATGAAAGTACGTCGCTGATATCAGTGTAGGGAGTCTTGACCTCGTCTAACCTTCCGGTCCTCGTGTCCAGCCTCCCCAGGTGAGATGTCCCTTCTATCACGTATACACATACGATGGAGTCGGACCCCTCGAAGGTGTACTTGAGAGGTCGAAATGCCCATTGCGGCCCTCCAAATTCTGCCTCCATAGGGTGGAGGCCCTCTGATTCCCTTTCACCTTTCTCCTGCCTGTACAGATTCCACCAACCTGTCCTGTCTGACACAAAATACAACCTGCCGTCAGGCGACCACTCAGGCTGGAAAACGGACTCTCTCGGGCCACCGGCCACGATCTCCTTATGCTCAATCTTGCCGTCTATTCCCAATTTGCCAACCCAGAGCTCAGTCCCGTTCCA
Organism: uncultured Nitrosopumilales archaeon; assembly: GCA_964533695.1. Taxonomy (GTDB): domain Archaea; phylum Thermoproteota; class Nitrososphaeria; order Nitrososphaerales; family Gagatemarchaeaceae; genus UBA183. The sequence goes on from CAZHNH010000011.1 coordinate 31,247, forward strand.
GGGCATGTTTGGGTGATTCCATGCTAGCCAAGCTAGGCGCGATCCCGTAGGGTCGAGGCGGGGGTTCGAGTAGAAATCGTTCCCTGAAACCAGGACCTCACCGGGCCCCCCGCCCGCCTGATCGATTTCGACTATGGTGTTGACAGCTTGTCTGCCCCTAACCCTGTGGTCCTCTCTGACAATGATGATGCGACGCCTTCCTTCATCTACGATGCCATCGGCGAACCTTAGGTCAACTCCGGATGGCGTAATCGCTCGGGGCCTTAACCCTGGACTCTGCGAATAGAGTCTCTGGTCATCATAATTTGAAAAGTAGACATTTTGTTTGTGAACGAAATAGTCCCCGCCACCGTATTCGTGGACGGTCGTTCTGACGTTGAATCCCTTAGGCGTCAACTCCCTGGTTCTAGCTCCCAGGTGGCTCACGATGACATAACGCCCTCCATCTTTAGGTCTCGCCTCCTTCCAGTAGAACCTCCCCCTCTCCATGCACGGCTCGCTGACTGGGATGTTGGAACTTGCGAGAAGCGCAGGAGTGACCGGCGTCTTCCAGGAACCATAAGGTGATCGCATTGGCTTCTTCATTTCGCGTCTCTGACTTGCGGAGACGAGCCAAGAAAAGGGTTGCGCCT
>CAZHNH010000012.1:0-8289 GCA_964533695.1 uncultured Nitrosopumilales archaeon
AGATATGCAGCAGCCATAGCGGAATTCATAGGGCCTTACCGCGACGTGCCGGCTCCTGATGTGTACACGAATGCTCAGGTGATGGCCTGGATAGTCGATACCTACAGCGTGCTGAAGGGATACATGGTCCCTGAAGTCATCACCGGCAAGCCGATCGCAATCGGCGGCTCGCTTGGCAGAGACAAGGCTACTGGGAGGGGTGCAGTATTCTGCACGGTCGAAGCAGCAAAGGTGAAGAAGTTGGACCTCAAGAGGGCTACCTTCGCGGTCGAGGGCTTCGGGAACGCAGGGGCGAACTACGCCGAGCTTCTGCAGGGGTACGGCTCAAAGTTGCTGGCCGCCAGCGACTCAAGGGGAGCTGTAATGAACAAGGCAGGGATAGACGCCAACAAGCTCATTGCCCATAAGGAAAAGACAGGCTCGGTCGTCGGAATGCCCGGAACGCAACCTATCTCCGACACAGATCTTCTGAAGGCAGATGTAGACATCCTTAGTCCCGCCGCCCTGGAGAACACAATCACTCCCGAAGTAGCAAAGGGTGTAAAGGCGAAGGTGATCGTGGAATGCGCCAACGGGCCTACGACGCCGAGTTCCGACAAGATCCTCGACGCGAACGGTGTCTTCCTTGTGCCGGACATCCTGGCTAACTCGGGGGGAGTCATCGTCAGCTACCTCGAGTGGGTCCAGAACCTCAACAGGCTCAGTTGGTCAGAAGAGGAAGTCAACGGCAAGCTCGAGACAAAGATCACGGGAGCATTCAGGGACGTCCATCAAATGGCCACTAAGAATGGTACATCGATGAGGACTGGGGCAATGATGGTGGGAGTCGGAAGAGTCGCGGACGCCATCAAGATCCTCGGGGTCTTTCCTTAGCTAGCCTTCCAACGACCAATTGGCAGATCGGGTGTCGGAAAGTCACGCTGGCGGAGGAGACGAAACGAGCCGCTCCAGTTCATGAAGGAGCGGCGCGCTCCCTATGTAGAACGGTGCAGTCTCAGAGAGGCTCTTCGGCTCGATGTCCAATACATTCCTCCGCCCGTCTGTAGCGTATCCCCCGCCCTGCTCGTTGATGAAACTCATAGGCGCTATCTCGTATAATATCCTTAGCTTGCCTCGCGGCTTCCCAACCATCTCCGGATAGGCGAAGATACCCCCTCTTGCAAGGACCTGATTGTAATCCCCCACGAACGTGCCACAGTAGCGCATCCTCATCCCCCTCTCCTCCAAAGAGTCGACGAAGCTGCGGACTGAAGGAATCCAATCCTTCCTGAGTCCCCCAACGCCGTAGACCTCGGGCTTTTCAGGCACCCTTAGATCGAGCCCTAGAAGTTCGAATGACATCTCTTGCCCGTGCTTGACGGCGACGAACCTATGGACTCCCTTGCCAAAGGAGAGGGTTATCGTGACGGTGTTGCCATATGTAACATAGAGCCCGCCGATAATGTTCCTTCCAGAGCATGGGAGGGGTCTCGAGTAGAACCCGAAGATGCTCCCCAACGGGTTGTTGGACTCGACGTTGGAACTGCCATCTAGCGGGTCCATTGCAACGCTTAGCCTACCTTTTCCTTCCACGACCTCAGGCATTTCTTCTGAGGCGACCTCTCTCACTACATCCGTAGATGTAAGAGCCTCAGAGTAGACATCATTGGAAAAGATGTCGATGTCTTTCTGACGGTCTCCCGATGGGTTGATGTCGCCCACAAGCCCTGCCTTGAAAGGGACGTTCTCCCATACCATGAGACATGCCTTTGAGATTGCGGTCGTCACTTTGGCCATGTCCTCAGGCGCGTTCAACCTGAGGAACTCGTCCAATTTCATGGTTGAGCCCTGCCCACTCCGGGACTCATTTAGACATGCTGGTGGGAGGGAATGAGTCGGGAGGCTGTTTGCGTCCGAATACCGTTAAATATCGTAAGACGTCGCGGAGAATCATGAAGCGGGACAGGATGGCCGCGTTCCTAACGGGTGGAAGGGGTATGCTACTTGCATATGACCAGGGACTCGAACACGGACCGTCCAAAGACTTCGACGATCGAAACGTCGATCCTTCCTTCATCATGGAAGTCGCTGTGAAAGGAAAGTTCAACGGCGTCGTGTTCCAGAAGGGAGTCGCAGAGAGATTCTACGACGGCAAAGTCCCGCTCATTGTTAAGGTCAACGGAAAGACGAGTCTTCCCCAGGGTGAGCCTGTCGCCAGACAGGTGTGCTCTGTGGAACAGGCTCTTTCGCTTGGCGCGAAGGCCGTTGGTTACACAATATACTTGGGCTCGGAGTACGAAGCGAAAATGCTTGCAGAATTCGGAAGAATCCAGGAAGACGCGCATGAACGCGGACTCGCCGCGATAGCCTGGGTGTACCCGAGAGGAAAGGGGGTCCAGAACGACGTCTCTGGGGAAATAGTCGCCTACGCCGCCAGAGCCGGCCTCGAGTTGGGAGCTGATGCCGTGAAGATAAAGTACACGGGCGACAGCAAATCATTTGGGTGGGCGGTGAAGTCGGCGGCCGGAGCCAAGGTGTTCATGTCCGGAGGGCCGAAGGCGGCGACAGACGATGCCTTCCTAGAGCAGGTCAGCGGGGCGATAAGAGCAGGTGCGTCGGGGCTCGCGGTTGGAAGGAATGTCTGGCAGCACAAGGATCCTTTGCAGATGGCTGAGGGCCTACGAAAGATAATATTCGAAGGGAAGCCTGCCTGAGAAGCTAAAGCGTCCCAGAAATCTCTGATGGATAAGGCCGGCCAAGGTTTGCTAGCATCCAGAAAACGTCTGAGCAACGGACACCTCTCGGCGTGTAACCTAGGGTCTTCGTTCGTAAGGTTCCGACCGAGCATCCAGCGACCTAACAAGGAGTGTCTCACCGGGCACGACGAGCATCCTCCTGTACAGATCGAGGGCCTTCAATGGCCCGTACTTCACTGCCACTTCCATGTAATTGGTCCTTGAGAAACCTCGTGACATGAATAGCCCAGTCGATTCCGCGTTGCCCTCTTCTACGCTGGAATAGACCTCACGCATTCCAATAGACGAGAAGTAATCGAGGGAGTGGTCTAATAGCGTCGTCCCGACCCTTTTCCTTCTGTAATCCTTCGCCACTGCAATATAGAACACGTAGCCGATGAAACTGTTGAGCTTCTTCAGCATGACCAATCCAACAGGACGACCTTCGACTGCCGCCGCCCTAACCACTTCGACGCTCATCAATGTCTTCTTAGAGTGGCGCAGATACCACCCCTCAAAGCTCTCCGCAAGGAGGCCCTCCAGCGATGTCCTCCTCGCCGGAGGGACATCTTCAATCTGCGGAGGCTGAATTTCGGCAGTCAAAGCATAAAGATCTTCTTTGCATTATCGGAGAGGATTCTTCTCCTGTCCTTAGAGTCGATTTCCAGCTCGCTCACCAAGGAGATCGCCCTCGCGGGGTGCATTACTGGATAGTCACTCCCGAATACGATCTTGTCTGCTCCGCCAGCAAAGTAGATTGCACGACTTAGCTTTTCAGCGACTGATTTAGCGTACTGCACAGAGTACTTGCCTCCGCTCGCCGTCAGACCGGAGATGTCAGCGTAAACGTTTGGTTGCTTGTAGATCAACTCTGCTACATCGTCAATCCATGGATTACCAAAGTGGCAGGCTACGATTCTGAGGTCGTGCCGCCTATTCGCGAGTGCATCCAGGGTCAGAGGATGGGCGTCAGCGAGGTCACCACTGGCAATTGCGGTATCGCCGGTATGAAACATGACTGGAAGGTCTTCGGATTCGGCGTAATCCAGCAAGCGGTCGAACACATGGTCGCTCGCCCGCGCACCCCCGTAGCCGAGCATAATCTTGAAAGCCTTGACCGGTATTTTTCCTCGTTTTGCGAGTCTAATCGCATCCGACACCTTAGCATAAGATGGCGCGACAGATAGAACAGGAGAAAGCCTGCCCCGGTTCCTTCCGCAAAGCTCCATGACGTCCTCGTTGGGGAGCAGCTCTCCAGCTTTTGTCACGGAGGTCAGGATCAACCCTTGAGCCACTGCATTCCGATCCATGATTCGAAGAAGCTCGTCTAGAGTGTACTTCAAACCGCTTAGTCTTGCGTACGCTCTAAGCGCGTCTTCCTTGTTCTCCGAGAGATGAATGTGTGCATCTATTACCCGCCATGCCATTGTCCAGTTACTATCTCTGATTTGGCATAAACCTTTGTCTCGCGGGCTTGGGGTTCTGACCAATTCTACGCAGGTGCTGCAACTCGGGTCGAAGTCCCGTAATCCCGCCTTTGCGCCGACGTGTAAGACAGGTGAGACCTGGCCTTGTGGAGGAAAAGCAATGTAATGCATACTTAGGGGGTTGCTACTGGGCAAGCGAATGCTGGTAGAGCAGATAAGGGTGGGACCGATGCAGAACTTCGTGTACGTCGTAGCCGATGAGCGAGGTGGCGAGGCCCTGGCAGTTGACTCTGGTTGGGAAATAGAGCCAATTATCAAGGCAGCGAGAGGGGCCGATGTTAAGGTAAAGTATGCCGTGGCGACACACAACCACTTCGACCATACCTCATCCCTAAGGGAGCTCGCACAAACTCTCGGGGCGAGCGTCGTGGCGCACGAGAATTCCCCAATAGACCACGACATGTCAGTAAAGGGTAACGACATCCTTCGCGTAGGTAATAACGAAATAAAAGTGATTTACACGCCTGGCCACACGGAAGACAGCATCTGCCTCTATGACGGGAAGAACCTTTTCACCGGAGACACGCTGTTCATCGGGAACTGCGGCAGGACTGACCTCCCGGGCGGATCCTCGGAGCAGATGTTCTCGAGTTTGCACGACGTCATCCTTAAGCTGCCTCCGTCTACCATTGTTTACCCGGGTCATGACTATGGAGACGTACCCAAAAGAGAGTTGGGTGAAGAAGCCCTTTCGAACCCGGCACTCTCTGTGAATAGCTACAACCACTTCCTTCAGGTTCCGTGACCCGCTGCTCCGAGAACGGTGTGCACTCGACGGTAGTTCAATCAGATAACCATCCCCAAGCTGAGCCAGCCTTGGTCCGTTTCAAAGCCTGCGGCGCCGTGCCTAACGGACCCCAGTCGGCACTGCTGATGCGCTGGTACGATGAAGGTATTCGCATACATAGGTAAATAGGCCGTGTCCGGCCTGGACCACGTGGGAGTCCTGCAAGAAGGGGAAGGCAGCGCCGTGGGACGTGTGTCGGTGCGCAAGATATTGGAGGACTTTCCAACTCTGGTTAGTACAGGCATCACCTATCTCGACAGCGCCGCGTCGTCGCAGACCCCGCGCCAAGTTCTGGACGCAATGAATGGCTACTACGAAGAATGCAGGTCTAGCGTCCACAGGGGGCTCTATGATATTGCCAACGAGGCGACGAAGCGATATAACTATGCCCACGTCGAAGTCGCAAAGCACGTCGGAGCGGAGGCTGTCTGGAACGAACTAGAGAACGATGTCGAGTCTGAGATCGTCTTCACTTCAGGGACAACACAGTCTATCAACCTCGTCGCTGAATCTCTTGCAAGAGGGAAGCTAAGCGCCGACGATCGCATCGTAATCACCTCCATGGAGCACCATTCGAACCTAGTCCCGTGGCAGCGGATTGCATTAGAGAAACACGCGGAGCTGAAGTACGTGGAGTTCGACGAGGACGGGAAGCTAGATCTGGCCCAAATGGAAGAGTTGGTCGACGAGCACACCAAGGTGGTCGCCGTTTCCCACGTGTCAAATTTCCTGGGAACCATCAACGACGTCAAGACCATCGCTGAGATAGCACACAAAAAGAGCGCCTACCTGGTTGTGGACAGTGCTCAAGGTGTACCGCACGTTCCGATTGATGTAAAGGACATGGACTGCGACTTCTTGGCATTCTCTGGACACAAGATGTGTGGACCAACAGGTATCGGGGCGCTCTACGGCAGCAAGGAGATTCTTGACAAGATGGAACCCTATGAGTACGGAGGGGACATGATGCTGAATGTGCGGCGTTACGAGACGATCTGGAACCATCTCCCTTGGAAGTTCGAGGCAGGAACCCCCAAGATTGCTGAAGGCATAGGGCTTGCGGCAGCCTGCAGGTACTTGGAGTCTTTCGGCATGGAAGAAATCAGAAGGCACGAAGTCGAGATAACGAGATACGCACTCAAGCGACTCTCGGAGGTACCAAGACTGAGGATATTCGGACCTCTAAAGGCGGAGGAGAGGGGTGGTCTGGTCTCTTTCGTTTTCGGTGAGAAAGAGGGTAAGGATTCCTATCCCCACGCCCACGACGTGGGAGACGGACTTGGACAAAGGGGCATCTGCATCAGGGTAGGTCATCATTGTGCGATGGTTGCTCACGCAACGTTGGGAATAACTGCCTCGGGACGCGCCAGCTTCTATCTCTACAACGACAGGGCAGATATCGACCGTCTCGTCGAATCGCTGATTGAATTTGAGAAGTCTCCCCCTATCTGGTGATCAGCGTGGTTGGAGCGTTCACTTTCTGCGCTGGGCACGGAGGACTCGTGAATGAACGATCACGAGTCATATAGGGAAAAGGTCCTGGATCACTACTCGAACCCCCGAAACAAGAGATGGTTCGGTGGGGCAGATATAGCCGCACATGGGTCTAACCCTGTCTGCGGCGATGACGTGTCAATACAGGCGAAGCTCGATGGCGGAGTCATCATAGACGTGGCTTTTTCGGGACGCGGATGCGCAATCAGCCAGGCGGCCGCGTCTATGCTCACAGAGTTGGCAAAAGGTAAGCGGTTGGAATGGGTAGAGCAATCTTCGGACGAAGAAATCTTCAAGCAGCTCGGCCTGGGAGAGCATAGGAAGGCGAGAGCATCCTGCGAGCTGCTTGGGATAAGAGCACTGAAGAACGGCGTGTCAAAATATCGGAGCACAAAGGCGTAAGAGCGATCGGGTCTTGAAATAACTCTCGCATCCCTGAGATAAGGCACGGTGGTGCATCGTGTGGTCGTCGCATTAACCGATACAGGTCAGTTCTTCTTGGGGCTTAGACAATTCGAGGTATCCGCGAGATGTTACGAGGACATCCTGCTCGAGATTGAGCGTCCCCTTTTTCCCCAAAATGGAAGGCTCAATTGTGAAGGCCATATTTTTCTGTACCTTCAGTTCGGACGCGTGTCCATAGCGCCAACGCCAGCGCGGACCTAACAGAGGGCCCAATTCATGCGTACTTCTTCCGAGTGGGTGCCCAGTGGCATGCATGAACTCAGGGTATCCCCTTGACACCACGACTCTCCTCGCGGCCGCATCAACCTTATGCCCCGCGACTCCAGGCTTGAGTATGTCCAGCGATGCATCGTTCGCCTCCCTCGCAGAAGTGAAGTCGCGCCGCACGTCCGAAGTCGGAGATCCCTTGCCTACGAAATAGCAGTGCTGAATATCGCTGCAGTATCCCTTATACTGGACACCGAAGTCTATCTTGAGCAGCTGATTATTTTTCAAAGTAGTCCCATGAAACCCCAGGTGGCCAGGGGAATCGGAACCAACTAGGACAGAGGGGCAGTTCGCCTCCGCCCAAGCCGGCTGCAGGCCAAGCTCCTTCACCTCGTTTACCATGTAATCGTAAATCTGTTCATCTTTTCTTCCGGGCCTGATCGCTTCCTGTTCCGTAGCGTGGTAAATCTTCTCGCACAGCCCAACAGACTTGTGGAGGAGGTCCACTTCGCCCTGGACCAAGACGGTCCTTAGGGAAATAATGAGGTCCTCGGAAGAGACGAACTTTCCTACGCTGCCTTTCAGGGCCTCATGTAGGTATGCATTCATGCCGGTGGAGAGTCCATCCGCAGCGCCAAAGTCATAGCTAGTGTTCAATGCGATACGCTTGGGCATCAGTTTCCCTACCACTTCTCTCAACTTAGGTGCAACGCCCTCCTTCTCATATCCGAGAACTCTATCATAGAAGCCGCTAGACTTCACGGTGTCGACCTCGAAGCTGCCTACAATGGCAGTCCGACTGCCATCTGCGCCTATTAGAGCGGCCGAACGCCATGTCAAGCTTCCAAACATCAGGTCATTAGAGATCGGATCTTGGTTGCCCTCCCTTGTGAAGATGACCCAGAGGTCGATACCTTTCTCGTGCATCGTCTGGGTGACGAGCTTCATCTTCGCGGAACGAAACTCATTCTGTAGCGGAGCACTTTCAACGACCATAAGCAGGGACAATTAGGCCTCGAAATATCTCTTTTTCTTGCACTGCTATCTCGCCTCCAAGGCCGCAGATTGCTCTGGCCATTTCAGCAGGCCCTGTGAGAAGCAGGCAGTTCTGAGGGATTCGAACCATCCAGGATAG
>CAZHNH010000013.1:0-14647 GCA_964533695.1 uncultured Nitrosopumilales archaeon
ACCCAGGGCCGGCTCAACGAGATGAGGATCAGGGCTGCCTCGCAAGCCGTAACCGCGTCCATCGCCCCAATTACTGACGACAGAGGCACCAGGGAGTACAGGCGGGAGATGGCGGTGAACCTGACATACCGGGGACTCCAGGAAATTCTAGAGGAAAAGAAGGGGGGCACGTGAGCAAGTCAGAGTTCAGGTGGGTCGGCAAACCCATTCCAAGAAAGGACGCCTACGCGAAGGCGAGCGGCTCGATCGCATACCCTTCAGACATCTCAATGCCAGGGATGCTCTTCGCTGGAGTGCTTAGAAGCCCGCTACCGCACGCGTGGATCAAGAGGATAGACTCGTCGATGGCCAAAGCCCTGCCTCGCGTTGCTGCGGTCCTCACCCACGAGGACGTCCCAGGCAAGAACCGATACGGTGCGTTCATCCGCGACAGACCGGTTCTTTGTGACGACAAAGTCAGATGTGTCGGGGACCCAGTGGCGCTCGTGGTCGCTACAACTGCCGAGGAGGTTGAGAATGCCCTCAGGCTCATTCAAGTCGAATACGAGAAGCTGCCCGCAGTGACCGACCCCGTCGAGGCCCTGAAGCCTGGCTCCCCCAAGGTGCACGAGGGAGGGAATGTGTGCAGGGAGACCAGAATATCCTTCGGGGACGTGGAAGAGGCTTTCCGCAGGGCGGCCGTCATTGTCGAGAACACCTATCGAACGGGGTCGCAGGTGCACGCCTATCTAGAACCCGAGGCCGGACTTGGCTATTACGACGATTCCAAAAGGCTGACACTGATTGTGGGAGGCCAGAGCCCCTACAAGGACAAGGCAGAGATCTGTGAGACTCTTGGGCTGAAGGAAGACGAAGTCGTCGTGATTACCCCTCCTGTCGGGGGGGCGTTCGGGGGGAAGGACGATGTCCCGGTGCAACTACATCTCGCACTTGCGGTCCTGAAGACGGGGAAGCCGGTCAAGCTTGTTTGGGGCCGCGGCGAGTCGTGCATCGCGGGGCTCAAGAGGCACCCCGCGACTGTCAAGATGAAAACCGCGGCTGCGGCAGACGGGACCCTGCTCGCCAACAGGGTGGAGATACTCTTCGACAAGGGGGCCTACGCTGGCCTTGGTCCCGCAGTCCTAGACGTCGCCATCGAGAACTGCAACGGCCCCTACAGGATGCCGAACGTCGACATCCAGGCAACTCTCGCTTACACCAACAACGGCGTGATGAGCGCTTTCAGGGGGTTCGGATCTCCACAAGTCATGTTCGCTATGGAGAGTCAGATGAACATCCTTGCGGAAAAGCTCGGGTTGGACCGCATAGAATTCAGGCTGAGGAACGCGCTGCGGAAAGGAGACGAGGGCGCTTTCAGGAACAGAATCAATAGTGGCGTCGGCATTCAAGAGGCGCTGGAGAGGGCGAGGAACCACGAGCTCTGGAGGGGGAGGGTGTCCCCTGGACCTGGCCTTGGCCAATGGACGAAGAGAGGGGTGGGGGTGGCAGCTGCCATCAAGGGGTTCACCCTTGGTGCCCTCCCCGACAAGGGCGCCGCAAAAATCCGACTATTGGACAGCGGAAGGTTCGAGGTGAACGTCAGCACCACGGAGATTGGCCAGGGCATGACGATTGCGTTTGCCCAGATTGCCGCAGAGGCACTTCGGTGTGACCTGGATGATGTGACCGTGGCCTGCGGAGACACCCTCAACGCGCCGGACACCAGCGTGACCTCTGCCTCTAGGTCGACCTACCTCGGTGGGAACGCGATAATCAAGGCAGCGAAGGAGATGCAGACCTTGCTTGCTCGCTCGGCGGCCGAGCTCCTAGGCGAACCTGAGAGGACCCTCCAGGCAGGACCTTCGGGCATAGTCTCCACGCGGACTGACAGATCGGTCACCTATTCGGCCATAGCCGAGAGGGCCAAGTCAAGAAACCTATCCATCGAGACGATTGGCACATTCGACGTCCCCAGGGTCGAACCCATCGCAGGCTCTCTCGAGATACCCCACCTCTTCTACATGTTCGCCTGCGCGCTTGCGGAGGTCGAGGTCGACATCCTGACTGGAGTCGTGAAGGTCACGCGGCTCGTCGTTCTCCCTGATGGCGGGCGGGTCATAAACCCCCAAACCTTCGAAGGACAGGTGGAAGGGGCGGCAATACAGGGGCTTGGCTACGCGATAATCGAGGAGGCCAAGATTGAGGACGGGTTCCTGAAGACCCCAAACTTCGCGACGTACCTTATCCCCACCATCAAAGACGCACCCGAGATTGAGGTTATCCCAGTGGGAGAAGCCGAGGAGACTGGGCCTTTCGGGGCTAAGGGGGTGGGAGAAATAGGCCTGGTGCCCATCGCCCCTGCCATCACGAACGCCATCTACGACGCCACAGGTGTGAGGCTCTTCGAAATCCCAGCCACTCCAGAGAGAGTCTATCAGGCCCTGAAGAAGGGTTGAGCTGCTATCAATCTCGCGAGGGCGCGGGGGAGAACCTAGGCAGTCTTCAGGTCCATCTGCCTCTATGAACCTGATACTCCTATAAGCAAAGCCCCTCTCGACGCTGACATGCGACCTCAAGACTTGCACGGCAAGGACCTGATCTCCACCCAAGAATGGAAGAGAGAAGAGATTGACTATCTGATGGATTTCGCGAGCAAAATCAAACGCAAGTACCGCTCGAATGCGGTCCCCGAGCTGTTCAAGAACAGGACCTTCTTCATGCTCTTCTACAACACATCTACACGGACCAGGTCTAGCTTCGAGGCCGCTGCGACAATTCTTGGTGGCCATTCACAATTCATCGACTTCGCCACCACGAGAGGGTCAGAGGGCGAGTCAATCAAGGACATGGCAAAGATGTACGAAAGGATGGGTCAAGCCCTGGGCGTCAGGATTCTGGAATCTGCGGTCGACTATATCTACGGGAGGGGAAACGCGGCGATTAGGGAGTACGCAAAGCACGCGGACATACCCGTGGTCAACATGGCCGATGATGTATACCACCCCACTCAGGCGATAACCGACGTGTTCACACTCAAAGAAAAGCTGGGAGTGAACCTGGAGAAGAAGAAGTACGTCCTGCTCTGGACATACAGCGACCACATCCGAAGCTGGGGAAGCATGCAGGACGAGCTGCTGATATCAACGAAGTACGGGATGGACACCGTCCTCGTCTACCCTGACGGATTCGACCTGGACGAGAAAATGGTCGACGCAGCGAGGAGCAACGCCAAGAAGTCAGGTGGAGGTCTGGAAATAAGCCACGACCCAGCCAAGGCCATGAAAGGGGCTGACGGCGTCTTTCCTAGGAGCTGGGCGAGCCATGACTGTGTCATGACAGGGATGAACCGGTTCTCGAAGGAAAGAGAGGTGGAGCTGCACAACATGCACAAAGACTGGCGCCTGACCAAGAGGCTGACCGACACCATGAGCAGGGATGGGGTTGTTACGCATGTACTCCCGGTGTTCAGGGGCCAGGAGGCCGACGACGAGGTTATGGATGGCCCTCGCAGCATCATATACGATCAGGCGGAGAACCTGTTGTACGTCAGAGCGGCAGTGCTAGCACTCCTAGCAGGTACGGCAAAATAGTAGCCTCAGCCTCAGCATGAAGGGTGCACCTTAATCTACTCCAAGAGCAACGCAGACTGGTGTGACGACCTCTAGAGTCTTCTTCATCACGGACGTCCACGGCTCCACCAGATGCTTCAAGAAGTTCCTGAACGCCGCGAAGTTCTACAGTGCAAGCGTTCTCGTTTTGGGAGGGGACATCACCGGGAAGCTGCTCGTCCCGATCATCGAGCAGGGGGACGGGAGCTACAGGTGCACTTACGAGGGGGACGAACTGTCCCTCAAGAACAAGACAGAAGTCGACGGAATCGTGGCCAGGTCGAACGACTCGGGATACTACACGCAGCTCATGACCAAGAAAGAATACGAGGAGATAGCGGCGGACCCAGACAACGTGAAGGCGGCCTTCGTTAAGGCAATGGTGGACCGAGTCGGCGAGTGGGTCAGACTGGCTGAGGAGAGGCTGGCAAAGACCGGCGTGTCCTGCTACATTTCCCCCGGGAACGACGACACTTTCGACATCGATCCTGTCCTGACCTCTTCGAGCTACGTCGTCAACCCCGAGGGGAGAGTGGTGTCCATCGACAGCGACCACGAAATGATAACCCTGGGGTACACCAACCACACCCCCTGGAACAGCCCAAGGGAGGTGGATGAAGGGGAACTGAGCAAGATGATCGAAGGGATGGTCGCGAATCTGAAGAGCACGAAGTCGGCAATTTTCAACATCCACGTCCCGCCGATTAACACTCTGATCGACAAGGCGCCGATGGTCGGCGAAGACATGAAGGTAGTGGTCAAGGGGAACCAAGTTCAGATGACTTCGGCAGGGAGTTCCGCGTGCAGAAATGCCATAGAAGCGCACCAGCCCCTTCTCGGGATTCATGGGCACATTCACGAGTCCAAAGGAATCGTTAAGATAGGTAGGACACTTTGTGCCAACCCAGGAAGCGAATACGGCGAAGGGATCCTTCGAGGGTTCTTGGCTCAGCTAGAGGGAGACAGGATAAAGAGCTACCTGTTGACCTCGGGCTAGAAGACTACTCTGGCGGGATTTCTTTGTAGGCCAGGGAAATGTCCACCCCGCGCCTTTTGTTATAGTAGTAGGAACCGGCGAAGAGGACGATGCCTAGGGCAAGGCATCCTATCAGCCAGCTAAAGGTGAACCCGTTGATGGACCATACGCTCTGGTAGGTCAGGAACTGATAGCTGATGAACCCAAAGACAAGAATGTTTCCAAACCCCGCCAGGGCTAGCACTGGCTTGAGAATGCCCGTCTCCTTCTTGACGGCGTGCACGATCGCGGCGAGCCCAACTATCATGAAATAGATCATGGATGCCAGAATAGCTCCGAACAGCGGATTGGTCCCTGCCCCGAGGCTCGAAGTCGTGTAGTGGTATGCGGCGTACCCGACAAGCACCACGCTCACGACGAGCGAGATGAGGAACGCCTTTACAGGCGAACCGAACCTCGGATTGACATCTGAGATTCGGGATGGAAGGAACCTGTCGAAGGATTGTGCCAGAAGGTATCTAGAGATCACGATGATGCCATAAGCAACGATGCCCAGGTTCGCGAAAATCCACCCGATACCTATGAACGCCGCTACGGCAGAGTTACCCGAAAGTCCCATCGCCAGAGTCCAGAAGTTGAACGCGACCGGCATTCCATACACGTAGTCCGGAGTGGAAAAGGCTGCGTTGGTGAATGCCTGGCCTGCCGCCCAGTACATTACTGCGATGCTGCTGATGAGGAAGGCGAAGGCGAGAACCGCCGAGATTGGTACGTTCCACCTAACGGCGCTCTTACCCTTGATCTCCCCTGCCACAGCCGGAGCCGCGTTCAGCCATGGGAATACGAACGCTGCAATCAGTGGGAGAAGGAAGATTGTCGGTCCCCAGGAGAAACCTGTCGAGCCTCCAGGTCCGCCTGTTTGGTTTCCGGCAACAATGTTGGCATATGTCGACGAAGGATTCGTGGAGTTCGTGAAGAGGCCGTTGCCACTGACCCCGTTTATGTAGTTGTGAACACCTGCCGAGCCAACTGCGACATAGGTGCCAATTGCGACAAGCAGGGAGATTATCCCCACTATCGTCAGTACCGAGACAAGCCTGTACCCCGCCTTTGGCTTCACTATGTTAATGCCTATCAAAATTGCAAAAATCAATATGCCAATCAGGAATTGCCAGGAGGGCGAAGCGGGAGCACCCGGGTAGGCGCCCTGAGGGGTCGCAAGACCAGTGTAGAAGGAGCTAGCTGTATTGAAGAAGAGCCCCACGGCCCCTATTGCAAACACCGTCGATAGGGCAATCAGAGCGAGGTAGGCGGTGGTCTCAGTCGTGTATCCCACGAAAGAGGCTACACTCCCAGCAAACCCACCAAGGTTCCTGGACACGAAGACATAGTCGCCTCCTGCGCGCGGGTAACGCCGTGTCAGGACAGTGTAAATCACTATCTGGGGAACGGAAAGGCAGAACGCAATCAAGCAAAGGTAGACTAGGTTCACGCCTACCAGGTCCTGGCCAGCGAACAGCATGGGCAGAAGCCCAGACAGCCCAATGAGACCGAGCAAAGCCCCAATCGACATATTGCTCAGGTTCAGAGCTATGCTGTCGAAGAAGGAGACATTCTTGACCAGACCAGTCGCGTCTCTTACGAAAACACCAGACGCTGCCGTCCCCGTGGCATTCGTTGTAGGTGCCGGCGAACCGACTGCTAGCCTCTCCTCCTCGCTCAAGGGTGGCTCTGCAGTCCAGTGCTGCAGCAAATTTCTTATTTAAGCACAACCGCAAATTTGTGCCGATTTGATACCCCGAACGATTTAGGGATTCAGTGGTAACGTTGCTGCAGTGGAAAAGATTCTTAGGGGTATACATTGCGGTGGCCATCAGTATGTGTATAGCATTGGGCGGAGCTCTCCCATTTTGCCGCTAGAATCACTTTTGGAAGAAGCAGACAGAATACTTCACGCGGCCGGTGACAAGGGTGTTACTCTTCGCTTCATTGGAGGGGTCGCGGTGGGAATACGCTGTCCCTCCGCCTCAAATCCTCCGCTTTCGAGGCACTACGTGGACATCGACGTGATTGGCCACAGGAAGGAGGTGGCCAAGATCAGCCAACTCTTCAAGGAACTTGGGTACCGCCCAAGAGAGAGGTTTAACGCGTTCCAAGTCACCAGGCTGATCTTCAACGACCTAGGGAATGCTAGGCGAGTGGACGTCTTCCTCGACGTGTTCGAGATGTGTCACAAATTCAACTTCAGGAACCGAATCGACCTCGAGACGAAGACGCTGCCAATCGCAGACCTACTCTCTACAAAGCTGCAGATCGTGGAGATCAACGAGAAGGACATGAAAGACATAACAGCCATGCTGCTAGACCACGACCTCACAGCTGAAGACGTCCAGAACGGGATAAATGCGTCCTATATTGCGAGGCTTTGCGCCGACGACTGGGGAATCTACAAGACGTTCACGACGAACCTGGCGAATATCCCGAGATTTGTGAAGGTTGTTGGGCTCAAAGAGGAGTCAAGGAAGAGAGTCATGGAACGAGTCGAAGGACTGAGGAAGGCCATTGACGAGGCCCCCAAGAGCATGGGTTGGAAAATGAGGGCCGCTGTCGGAGAGAGGAAAAGGTGGTACGAGCTTCCTGAAGCCGATAAGGAGGTCGTCGACTCGGGCTTGGGAGCCGCGAAATGATTCGAGGCTCCTCAGACCCGCTAAAGACCTTAAATCAAATGCGAGGCCTGTCGGACGAGGCGAAGTAGCATGTCGAAGAGAGCCGGATCGATAGAGAGGTTGGGGCTGTATCTCCAGGACATGCACGTGAGGGAGATGGTTAGGTATTCTCAGATCGCGGAGGCGCATGGCTTCGAGTCCGTGTGGATAGCGGAGTCCAGGCTGGCGAGGGATGCTGTCGTCCCCGTGACGGCCATCGCAACCGACACGCGCAGTATCAAGGTCGGGGCGGGCGTCATCAACACATGGACGAGGAACGCGGCTTTGATAGCCCAGACCTGGGCCACCCTCGACGAGCTGTCCGCGGGGAGGGTCATTCTAGGCCTCGGTGCATGGTGGGATCCCCTTGCCAAGAAGGTCGGGATAGAGAGGACAAAGCCCCTCCAGTGCATGAGGGAATACGTCCAGGTGATCAGGAGCCTCTTCAAGGCCGAGGAGGTGACCTTCCAAGGAGAGTTCGTGAAGATGGATGGGGTCAAGCTCGACACACTGCACGGGACGGGGGCACGGCCCAGGGATGTCCCGATCTACATCGGGGGGACAGGCTTCCAGATGCTCGAGTTGGCCGGAGAGATAGCCGATGGCGTGCTGATGAACTATCTGGTCTCTCCAAAGTACGACGAAAAAGCGTGGGAGAGTATTAGACGCGGGGCCGAGAGGGCGCACAGGAACCCTAAGGAGATCGACTCTCCTCAGCTCGTCGCATGCTCCATGGATGAGGATGCCGATAAGGCGGTCAAGCTGGCAAAGAGCCACGTCACCATGACAATGGGACAGCAGCCACACATAGCGAAGGCGAGCGGGGTAAGCGAAGACCTCATCAAGGAAGTACAGGAAAGGATGGGAGGCTGGCCTGCAAAGCCGGGTGGCATTGAGAAGGCCGCGGAGATAGTTCCTGACGAGGTCGTGCAGATGCTCACTGCCTCAGGCACCCCTGATGACTGCAGGAGGAAGATCAAGGAGTATATGGCCGCGGGATGCAGGTCGCCGTTGCTCCTCCCACTGAGCGGGAACGTTGAATACGTCGTAAAGTCGCTGGCTTAGGCGAGAGCCAATAGGAGAGGTTAGTTGTCGACAAAACTCTTGGTCAAGGGCGGCATCGCGGTAACGATGGACCCTACGCGAAGAGTTGTCCAGGGTGCCGGAGTCGCCATCGAAGACGGCAGAATCGTCGCTGTCGGCCCCATGGACGAGGTGTCGAAGGGATTCGGTGCCGAAGAAGTGTTGGACGCAAGAGGATGCATCGTGATGCCCGGACTCATCTGCGGCCACACCCATCTGTACGGAATTGCTCTCAGGGGGTCGGCGCTGGACGTGAAGCCACCCTCCGACTTCCTACAGATACTGCAGAGGGTATGGTGGCCAGTAGATGAGGCTCTGACGAACGATGACGCGTATGCGACGGCCCTCGCGGCCGGAGCTGAATCACTGCAAAATGGGACAACCTGCTACGCGGACACCTACTCGGCCCCGAACGCGATTGAGGGGTCTCTGGACCAGATTGCACTGGCCTCGAACGAAGTGGGAATCAGGGGGATAATCTCCTTTGAAACGACGGAAAGGAGGAACGAACGAGAAGGGGTAAGAGGTCTACGAGAGAATCTGAGGTTCATCGCACGGCGGGACAGGGGGAGGGCCATGGGGATGATCAGCCTACATGCGTCCTTCACAGTCTCAGACGACTTGATCTCTAGGGGGGCAGAGGCGAGCAGGGAGCACAAGGTTCCGCTGACCATCCACGTGTCGGAGGGACCCAACGATGTTTACCACAACGTTGAGAGGTACGGTAAGAGAAGCGTGGATAGGCTGGACGATGCTGGCCTGCTCTCTCCGAGATCTGTCCTGGCTCATTGCGTTCACCTCGACAACAGAGAAATAGAGCTAATCGCGAAGAAGTCAGCCAGTGTCGCCCATAACCCGATGAGCAACATGCTCAACGCCGTAGGTGTCGCCTCCCTGATGGAGATGACGGACAAGGGAGTGAACGTGGGACTGGGGAACGACGGGTACATCTTCGACATGTTCGAGAACATGCGCGCAGCCTTCCTCCTGCAGAGAGTGGCGCGAAGGGACCCTAACAGGCCTTCCCCTCAAGAAGTTCTAGAGATGTGCACCGTCAACGCCGCAAAGGCCTATGGCCTGTCTTCTCTCGGTTCTCTCGAGGTCGGCAAGAGGGGGGACGTAATATTGGTGAAGCCTTCATTCATGGCCACTCCGTACTCGGGCTCCATCTACGGTTACATTATCAATGGTCTGCGAGGACCAGACGTGAGAGATGTCGTCGTCGATGGCGAAGTGGTCGTAAGGAACAAGCGTCTGCTAAGAGTGGACGTGTCGAAGTCAGAAGCCAGGGTCCTGAAGACCATGGAGCGGCTCTGGAATCGGCTCGGCTCGTTCCCGCCCGAAGCGGTCGAGCCACTCAAACGAAACCTGAGTCATCCTAAGTCGAAGGCGAGCAGATAGCAACTCTACGACGCTACAGATCTGGGGATGAATCTGCCCCGCCCCCTTCTCCCCAAAAACTCCCCGTCCTCCATTACCACCTCCCCCCTACTGACAGTGAGCACGGGGTAGCCCTCGGTCGTTAGGTGGTCGTAGATGCTATAGTCTATTTTGGTGTGGAGCACATCTGAGGTCATCCTAACTCTCTTGTTGGGGTCAATTACTACGAAGTCGGCGTCTGCGCCAACCGAGATAGATCCCTTGGAAGGACTTAGACCAAAGCGTCGAGCAGGCGCTTCCGACGTGACCCTTACCAGGTCGAACATTGAAATTCTGTCCTTTCTTACCCCCTCCGAATAGAGAATTGGGATGATCGCCTCCGTCCCGGGGACGCCGTTCGGGATTTCGGTAAAGTCTTCCTCTCCCCAATCTTTCTGAAAGCTCGGAAACGGACAGTGATCACTCCCGACTGTCTCGATAACTCCTCCAGGCCGAAGTCCATGCCAGAGCGCAATGAGGTCATCCATCTTCTTCAGGGCGGGGGACATCACAAAGTTGCGCCCATCCTCACGCTCGTATACCTCGTCTGTTAAGACAAGGTAGTGTGGGCAGGTCTCCGCGAAGACACTCGTCCCAAGACCGCGCGCCCGCTCCACCTCCTCTTTCCCCACTCTGCTTGAAAGATGGACGATGTAGAGCCTCGCCCCGGCAGCGTGGGCGAGTCGAGTGACTCTGGAGATAGCCTCCGCCTCCGCCTCCGCCGGTCTACTCAGGGCATGGAACCTCGGCCCAGTGTTCCCCGCTACAAGGTTGCCCTGCGTCAGCCGTTCGATTATTCTTTCGCTTTCAGCATGGACTGCGACGAGTCCCCCTAGGCTGGCCACCTTCCTCATCACCCTCGATATGTCGGGGTCCTCCAACATCAAACCCCTATTCCTGTAGGCGGTGTAGACTTTGAAACTGGGGACCCCCCTCCTGACAATGTCCGATATCATCTCGATCTCGCCGAGATTCTGACCCTTGAACATCATGTGGAGGCCATAGTCGATCGCTACCTTCCCGTCCGCTCTTTTCCTATAGTCGGCCAGCGCTCCCAGTAGGGTTTCGCCTGGCCTTGGGTCCGCGAAATCGACGATGGTGGTGATGCCGCCGCAGGCCGCCGCGACGGTCCCCGAGTAGAAGTCGTCGGCCGAAGTCGTGTCCGTGACCGGGAGCTCCATGTGAGTGTGGGCATCTATCCCTCCGGGGATAACGATCTTGCCTTCGGCGTTGTACACCTTCGCTCCAGACGGCTGGAGGTTTGGCGAAAGGGACGCGATCTTGCCGTCCTCCACCCCCACGCTTCCTTCGAATAATCTCGAACTCGTCACGATTCTGGCGTTCTTTAACAGGAAATCCACGCCTAGACTCCTAGACGTTGACACCCGACTTGGATATGAGCGCGTCCTGGCTCTTCTGTGCCTCGCTGACGATACTCTCTTCATCCAAGGTGAGCGTCTTCCCTCCGCGTAGCAGGAATCTTCCATCCACCATGACGCTGTCGACGTCGCTCCCCATGGCAGAGTAAACAATGTTCGAAACCAAGTCTCGGTAGGGCGTGAGGTGCGGTTTCCTCAGGTCGATGAGCACCAGGTCTGCTCTCTTGCCGACCTCGATGGACCCAACCTCGGATTCCATCCCTATGGCCCGAGCGCCGTTGAGCGTAGCCATCTCCAAGACCGTTGTGGCAGGCATGGTCAGAGGGTCGAGGAGCCTTCCCTTCTGGATTACGGCCGCAAGTTTCATTTCCCTAATCATATCGTGCGAATTATTGCATGGCGCCCCATCGCACCCTAGCCCGACGTTAGCACCGGCTCCAATCAGCTCGGGGATTCTTGGAATTCCCGAGGCAAGCTTGAGATTGGAGGAAGGGCAGTGGGCGACGTTGGACTTCGTCCTTGCTATCCTTTGTATGTCCTCGTCCGTCAGCCAGACCATGTGAGCGAAGAGCGACCGGGGACCGGCCAGACCTACCTTCTCTATGAACTCAAAAGGAGTTGTGCCGTAGTTCTGCTTTGCGTACTCCACGTCCTCCCTGACCTCGGCCAGGTGCATAGTTATTCTTGAGTGACTCTCACGGGCCAACTCGCTCACCTCCCTGTAGAGTTCTTCGCTGCACCCTCCCAGCGACCTCGGTGCGACCCAGGTCCTTACCAAGCCGCCCTTCACACTGTTGTACTTCCGAATCATCGATTTTGCCTCTCTGATGGTGGTGTCCTTCTCTTCCACGAGACCAGGGGGCATTATGCTCTCCCTTCTACCGTACCCGGGGCTGTCCATAATCGTCTTGGCCAGCGCCCCTCTCATCCCTGCCTTGGAGATCGCCTTCGCTATTCCATCAAATCCGTACCTCGAGACCACGTCGACGCCTACGAACGAAGTCGTTCCGCTCTTAATCATTTCAAGCATTGACAGCTCTGCGCTTAGCTTCCCGTCCTTCTCGGTAAAGCTTCCCTGGATTGGCCAGACCCTTTTCTTGAGCCATTCGACCAATGAGAGGTCGTCGGCTGCGCCCCTGAGCAGGCTCTGCGCGAGGTGGACGTGAGCGTCGATAAGACCAGGGATTATAGCCGTCCCCTTGGCAGGGATTCTAAGCTCCGCCCTATGACCCCCTGGGGTTGAGCCCAGACTCCCCACTTCTGTTATCGTCCCTCTCTCCACGAGGATCGAGCCCCCCTCGATGACCGTGCGTCCAGGGTCCATGGTGACTATGATCCCGCCTTCGATTACAATGGAGTCGGGCCCAGCCGGCAAGTCTTCGGTCAAGCTCTTGGACTGACTACGTGCGTCCCGGCGTCGCCCTCCATGGCCTCTGTCAGCTTTCCAAGCTCAGCTATTATGGCTCTTTCGCCACCGCTTTCGACAAATCGTATGGCCGCGAGCACTTTAGGAGCCATGCTGCCTTCTTTGAAATGGCCTTCATCCAAGTATCTTTGCAGCCTCCCGGTAGTCACATCTCTGATGAGCTCCTGTCTTGGGGTCCCAAAGTTGAGGTAGGCTCCGTCAACGTCTGTCAGCATCACTAGAATGTTCGCATTGATCAAAGTCGCTAGCCGTTGGCCTGCAAGGTCCTTGTCGATCACAGCTTCAACCCCCCTGGCTTGGGATTCTTCTTCGACTATAGGAATGCCCCCGCCTCCTGTGGAGACTACCACGAAACCTGCGTCCACCAGTGTCCGGATGGCGAGCCTTTCCGCGATGACCTTCGGGTCCGGCGACGGGACCACTCTTCTGTATCCACGTCCAGCATCGTCTTTCATTATCACGTTTGGCACCCGCTGACTTAGCCGATCAGCTTCCTCTTTCGTATAAAAGGGCCCAACAGGCTTGGTCGGGTGTTCGAATGCAGGATCGTGCTTGTCGACAATGACCCTTGTTATGACCGTGACAACGTATTTGTCTATCCCACGAGACTTCAATTCGTTCCTAAGTGCTTGTTGGATCATGTAGCCGATGAGTCCCTGGGTTTCAGCTCCACAGGCATCGAGAGGAAGCGGTGGAACGACTTCTTTCCCAGCCTCGTGTCTCAGGAGCGTGGCTCCAACCTGTGGCCCGTTGCCATGCGTGAGCACAATCCTGAATCCGCTCTCTGTGAGGTAGGCAATCTTCTTCACGGTCTTCTGCACGTTGGCGTACTGTTCGTCGAACGTGCCCTTCTGCGAACGTTGAAGGAGAGCGTTCCCCCCAAGGGCGATTACAACGAGTTTCTCCGGCAACTTATCCGCGCCTAGTCGTGCGAACTCCACGGGCGTCTGATCAGCAATTCGAAGACCTTGGTTTCAAAAGTCGGCGAAGAAAAATCGCAATTTAAGTATTTGTGACTTACGAGTATTCTCCAGTAAAAGTCCGCAGTCGAAGAGTTATCTATGAAGACCATGCGGGACCGATTCTTGACCGAACTCAGGTACATAAGTTGGTCCGAATACGGCAACTTGGCTGAGGCTCTGGCGGAAAAGGTGCGCTCCAGAGGGGAGAGGTTTGACCTGGTCATCGGAATCGCCAGGGGTGGATTGCCTGTGGCCATGGTTGTCTCTGACCGTCTAGGGGTTAGAATCGACTTCATCAACGTGAAATCCTACGAAGGGATAGCTCAGAGACGAACTCCCAAGATCGTCTCAACGCTGACCGAGGAGATGAAGGGGAAGAACGTCCTAGTGGTCGATGACCTGGTCGACCAAGGAGATACAATGGAGGTGGTAAGGCAGTACCTCAACGGACAGGACCCGCGACTTCTTGAAGTGGCCGTACTGTTCAAGAAACCATGGAGCAAGATTGAACCCGAGTACTATCTAGAAGTGGTCGACAAGTGGATTGTTTTCCCCTTCGAGCTGGGCGAAGTGAATAGGCTCAGGACAGCGAACCGGGAAGACCTGGAAGGTAGGCACTAGGAACGCTCTCTGAAGTCCAGTCGTACAGAAATTCTGCAACGCATGCGCCTGTCCGATTGGCCGCGGCTTTTCATGATAGAAGCGCCTACAACAGTTGAAACTGCCTGGTTCATTAGTCGTCTCGGCAGGGTCCTTTCCTCGCGAAGATTTCGCCGCCAGTTCCAGGTTCGGTTCACTCAAGTGGTCTCCACGGTAACGCTTGTAGGCCTCGCGGACTGCTACTAGGGAGACAGTCGAACTTACCCGAGTGAACTCTGAGCCCCCGTGGATTTCTCGGGCGCAAAGGGAACGCACCCGTCCCTATACACCCTCGCTAGGCTCCTAGCTGTCAGGTACGGGGTAATCAGTAGGACTGGGAGACTAAGAAGGATGAACGCTGGCTGATAGTACCCGAGCAACGTTGCAAAGGAAGCGGCTCCCGACCCTCCTAGTGTATTGGCGAAGAAGATTCCAGCACATGTGGGGCAGCCTGTGAATAGCCCTACCACC
>CAZHNH010000014.1:0-8371 GCA_964533695.1 uncultured Nitrosopumilales archaeon
AACTAATCCGCACGAGGTAAGATTGGTCCGACGCGGGGCGATTAAGTCAATGGGCGCGCTGAGAGAGAAGCCAAGTCAGGCTTTCAGAAGGAGTCTGTGACATGTTCCAGTCTCCGTCGATCAACATCGTCACTCACAACGTTGACCGGCTTGTTGGTTTTTACGAGCGACTCGGCTTCCGCGAGACCTATCGGACATCAAGGAGGGCACGCCAGCTCACGTGGAGGTGACCCTTGACAAGTTCACCATCGGCATCTCATCGGTCGACGCAGCCGTCTCCCACCACGGGCTCAACCCCAACCTCGGCGGGAGGCCTATCAGCATAATACTCTGGACCGACGACAAGATCGCGACTAGGCGCGTCTGGCGGCAAAGGATGCCCCATCGCTCTCGCCACCCCACACCTTCCATCCCAATCAGTACGATCTTCGCACAGTCTGGGTGGCAGACCCAGACGGAAATCGAATTCAGATCGTTCAAAGCCGTTAGGTAGCCAAGGGCAAGCGATCGTTCTTAGCGAGCCGTATAGTATGCGGTGAAGGTCGGAAAACCAATAGATAGACCGCATATGTAGCGAACATCGTTGAGCAGAGAGACCATTTCATCTAGCCTGGTAGGGATCAGGAAGCTTGCGGTCGCAAGGCAACACCTTGCCGGTAGGCTCCCGAAGAGGCCGGCGGCGGAGGACATAGTCTCCCTCATTCGCGACCTTCCGTTTGTGCAGTGGGACCCAGTGACCGTGGTCGCGCCGTCGCACATGATCTCGCTCTGGAGCAGGCTCGGTGCCTTCAGGGCTTCGGAACTTGGCAAACTCATGTGGCACGATAAGAGGGTGTTCCTGCACTGGATCCCAATCGCCTCCCTTGTGCTCACTGAGGACTATCCCATCTACCACTCGCTGATGAGGAGATACCCGGAGTCGTTGACGGAGGCCTGGGGGAACCACATTCCAAGGGCCAAGCAATTTCTTGCCGAGCACCGTGAGCTGCGGAAGAGAATGCTCAGCGAGCTCAAGAAGGGCCCTCTGCAACCCACGCAGTTCAGAGACTACGCCCGGACGAAGAGGAGCGAGGATGGATGGAGCAGCGGTAGCGACGTCTCCAGCATGCTCTTCCACATGCACATGAGCGGCGAGGTGATGGTGGTGGGCAGAGAGGGGAACCAGAACGTCTGGGGCCTTTCCGAAGAGTTCCTCCCTAGCTGGGCAGCGGGGAAAGAGCTGTCCGAAGAGGAGTTCGAGTGGGAGGCGGCGCAGAGAGCGATTCGGGGCCTGGGGACAGCCGTCTTTCGCGAAGTCCGTTACTACTTCCCACCTGGGCGCTATCAGAACCTGAAGTCTACCTTGGCCCGGCTTGAAGAGGAAGAGGTGATACATCCGATAATTGTCGACGGGCTCGGAGGGAAGGACAAGCGGTACATCCATGACAGGGACGTTCCGCTCCTCGAATCGGTAAGCACGAGCGCCTGGGAGCCGCGCATGTCGCTCTTACCCCCGTTCGACAACATGCTCAGACAACACGCCAAGGTGTTCGGTTTCGAATATGTTCGCGAACAGTTCCTGCCGAAGGAAAAGAGGAGATATGGGACGTACGTGCTCCCGATCCTATGGGGAGAGCGATTCATCGGCAGGATCGACCCGCAATTCGAAAAGAAGCAAGGGAGACTCGTGATCAACTCGGTGCACGCAGAACCTTGCGCGCCAGGGGGAAAGGAAATCTCAACCATGGTCGGGGAGTCCATCGAACGGCTCGCCGATTTCATCGGAGCTAAGGAAGTCGTGTACAAGGGCCACATTCCTGCGGCTTGGAAGAGCGCTCTCCGATAGCCGTCAGCCTGTCCAATCCCACGCAAAGAGGGGATTATCATGCACTGATCGAGACATTCTAGAGCTCGCTGGCTCTGGCCTGCAGGTCTCCGACAATGTCATAGTCGTGGGACGCCAGAAGAGTAGTGGCCCCAGTGGTTTTGACTATGTCTTTGAACTGTTTCCGCAGAGAGTCCCTGAACCCCTTGGGGAAGTCTTCTGGGGCCGGGTATGGAGGTCCGGGGGTGTACAGATTGAACCATTCGGGAAATATGAGCACTTTTCCTTTGACGTCCCCCCGCGCATTGTCCCCGACCAAGAGCTCTTTCCCATCGGATAGGAGAGCATAGTCGTCTCCGAATTTGTATGCCTGGAAACCAAGCACATTGCCAGTTTTGTAGACCTGAAAGTCGCCTATCTGCTTAACTCTGGCAGTCTCCCATGGTTCCACTGCCTTAGGGGCCGTTTCAGGTACGTAGACGGGTATGCCCCCCCTCTTCGCGATGAATCTTGACGCTCTCGTGTGATTCTGCTCTGTCAGCAGGACCGCTTCGAGCTTGCCCAGCCTACGTGCTGCTTCGAGGAGTCCAGGAACGTTTGGCGGGTCGACAAATACCACGCCCGACTCTCGGACGAACAGATGGCCCACCAGCATCCAGTCGTCGGCAGGGTCTGGAGTGGACCACCTGAAGACCCCCTTTCTTATGGGCGTGAACATAGTTCTACCAAATCCAGCTGGGGAGCAATGTGTGTTTAACCTTCTTGCTGTCTGGCTGGTCTCTTACTGGTTTTCGAGCTTGACGGCAAGAAACTCGCCCTTCCCCACCTGCAAGATTTGGGACAGGTATCTATTCGTCTTCCTGACCAAATCGAAGAAACTGATCAGTTCCTCGGGTTTGGGCGAGTTTGCGTTATCCACAACGAGCACACCTCCGACCCTGAGCGCGCGGTCGACATCACCCCAGTAGGAGACGTACTCCTTGCGCTCGGCATCCATGAACACCATGTCGAATTGTTTAGGGGCTCGGCCGCTAAGAAAAGAGTGCGCATCCGCTTTGTGGAAGTCGATGTAAGAAAGGAGTCCGCTTCTGGCAAAATTCCTCTTGGCCATGTCCGCCTTTTCTGTAGACATCTCCAATGTGACGACTTTGCCATTGCGATCTCTGAGTGCATCGGCAATCCACATCGTCGAGTAACCGTTCGATGTTCCAATTTCTAGGACGTTTTCCGCCCCTATGGCCCGGACCATTATCGAAAGAAAGAGCCCCGCGTCAGGTGTGACGTTGAGCATCCTCCGAACATGGTTATCGGTCTTGGAATCGTTTTCAACGCCGACTTCGTAAAGTTCCGTGAGAAGCTTGATCAGTTCATCGTCCACGCGAATCACCCGGTGCCCGCAGGTGTTTCATGAAGTCTGCTAATCCTTCGTATGTCATTCCTATGTCACAATCTGATCATATCCAGCGCCTAACCTTCGCCCGGTAGGAACGGTATTCGTCCCCAAACTCTCTTGTGAGGTATTTCTCCTCCCTGACTATCACGTAGTAGTTGATTGCTAGCACTACCGGAATGAGCAACAGCAGGCTCCAAAGGGAATCAACCATCAACGCAAGGCCCGCGTAGGAGATTCCAAGGGAAACATACATCGGATTTCGCGTGAACCTGAAAGGTCCATCCTGGACCAACGCAACCGCCGGCCTTGTGGGAAGGGTAGTCGTGCGGTGTCTCCGAAAAGTCCTAATCGCAGAGGACGCAATTAGCAGGCCAACCAGAAGGACGATCACGCCCAGGATTAAGGCAGGGACGAACGGCAGGAAAGCGATTGGAAAGAACACCCCGAGACCATATCCGAGGACCAGGCCCGTGAGGTAGATGAGGGGAGGCGGGACCATTATCCCGGCAGAATCGGGCTGCTTTGCCGTCATTGCCACGACGAAGCCCCCTGTGTGTCTGGGTCTCTGGGCAGGGCTATATTCGCATGGAGTACTGAGACATTCATGGAGAGCTGGTATGCTCGGATGGGTTATGAAGCGATCGGACCAGGCTTGGAGCGTTCGACGACCAGTTTCTGACCGTCTATCCCTTTCACATTCACCTTATCGTTCCTGTCAAGCGCCTCCTTCGAAGTGACGGTCCAGATCTCCGAGGCTATCTGGGCGACGGAATCTTTCGGGGGCACGAGATCCTGTAACATGTATCCCTCCTTCCCGAGAAGCCTTGAGATGTCGTTTGCTGGGGAGATGTGGGCCCTGAACAGCCGCGCCGTCAAGTAGGTGTAGAGCCCCCCTATTCCGGCGGTGGTAGCTATGATCGCCCAGCCTGCGGGTAACATCCCATTCTCTGAACCAAGGAGAATGCCAACTACCATGACGCCGATGCCTATGATGGTCACGACCCAGCGGTGGGTGTGGGGCGAGTACCCGATCAGAACTGCGCCAAGAAGTACTACGATTCCTGCGGCGGCGAATAGAGCAGAGAGGCCTAGGAGTGGGAAGACTATCGCGATAGCGAATACCATCACAACTACAATTACCAGCGGGTGATACATCTTCCCTCGCCTCATTGTCGAACGGCGGGGGACCTACTAAAGAAGGGACACGATTTCCAAGGTTGGGAATCGCATGTCATGCGAGACCTGCGACGCACTTCTTCTCCCTGGGCTGAGAGTCAGGCGAGTATTTTTCAAGGCCTATAACTTCGTAGACCCGATGGCGGTAACCCGACTGCCTTCGCACAGAGAGACTCTTGGCCTTCCGGACAGATCCGCCGTGAAGCTCGCCCTTTCATTCGCCGCAATTGGAAAGGCCGACCTCCGAGCTTCGAAACTTCTGTATGGGAGGAAACTTCACCCTCATGCAGTCTTCTACCTTCAGCAATCGGTGGAAAAATCAGTAAAGGCAGTTGGCCTTCTGTTGAGCCTTGTTGGGCCGAATAAGGAAGAGCTAGTACTAGATGTGGGACGTGCGACCATCTTTGGAATACTGATTCGTCGCAACGAACGTCTCGCTCAGCTCAGGAAAAACCTCGGGTTGCTGGCGGCGTCCGAGCACTTGAAAGAAGGAAAGGAACTCTTCTTGAAATTGGGGCTGCCTTCGACCATCCCCGAACCTGTTGAGATTGAGGCGAAATTGACTAGTGAACAGGCAGCGAAGGAGGAAGTCGAGCGCCTGCACAGCCTCAATCCCGGGGACATGTGGAAGATTACACTGGAGTTCAACCCCAACAGGCCCCCTAACCCGGCAATTTTGAAACTGCTCGATGAAGCTGAGGCACAATGGAAGCCGCTCGACAAATTCCAAAGACTCTTCGAAAAGAAACTCGTCTCCATGATGAGCGACCCCAGCACAGTACGGTATATCATGAACGTCCATGGAAAGGCAGTCCCTGAGGTTGCGCCCTTGGCGTTCATCACCATGTGGCATGAAAGAGAGACGAGATACCCTCCCATCGACAGCTCTGACTACTGGCTGCCTGAACGCTATACCATGAACGCCGGGTTGCTAGGCATCTATCCAAGGCTCTACAAGCATGCAAAGAGGTTGGGTGACGGAGCCTACGCAGGAGCAAAGGCCGCATTGGAAATCTAAACCGCAGTTCCCTTGCGGAGATGATAAGACGTCCCGAGACACTGGTGTCTTACGTCTTTTGACGACCAGGTCCTCACACTTGCGGAAAAATTAAATCTCCCTCCCCATATGGTAAATCAAGGGGTCTGAAGGAAAGCGCCCATTAAGAAGAGAGTCTACGAACTACTGCCGGAACTGTTTGAGATTGACCCTCCGACCATCATGGGGAACGACCCAATCCTCCTTGCTGGCTCGCTTCTCCGATACAACGAGGTCCATTTCCTGCCTGCCGGGAAGGATATCCCCCCACGTAAGTTCGAAGTGCCCAACGTTACCTTGCACCCGGCTTTCGGGAGTTACGGAATTCTGAAAAAGGTTGCTTCATCAGCGAAGAGTGATTATTACAAGACACTCTGGTCGAAAGCGGTGGAGATCCCAACCTGGATAGGTTCGTGTAACTTCGACAGTCAGTTTGAGGAAGTCCTTGAGGCGTTCAGCTCCACGAAATTCGGCGGAATGAGGGTAACTCGAAGTGGTGAGGAGGCACTCCTAACGCTCGGCGAAGTTGTCGGCCTCATTAGTGAAAGGAGGCTGTCAACTCACATGCTCACGGACGACGTCTGCTCGATTCCCAGCGCGATAGCGGGGGACCAACCAATCATCGAAGCAATCAAGAAGATGATTTCGGATAACATCAGAAGACTGTTTGTGCAGGGAGGCAAGGGGAGGTTCATTTCGGATCGCACGATAATCGAGTACATGTTCAGCCCAAGGCGGCTTGAAATTGCGAGAGACCATCCAGAGGAGTGGATCAACGGGGACGTCTCGGAACTCCCCACCAAGGTCCCAGGGAGATGCAAGACAGGCGACTTGGACGAGGCTGCCAAGGCAATGGGCAAAGCTCCTGACGACTGCCTGACGACGGACGAGTGGATGGTCATCTCAAGATGGGACCTTGTGGTTAAGCCCTGGAGAGCAAGGAAACTGACCGCTGAATAACCAAGACGAATCCTACGATCACCGTGGGCTAGACCAGGTCTAAACATAAGAGTCTCCGCTGTCTGGTTCATGGTCTCCTCGTCCCAGAGCTTGTGCATTCCAGCTGGACCGTATTCTCGAATCTGAATAAGTATCTCCAAACGGTTCTTCTGCTACCTAAGGCTTAACATTCAAGGGCAAAAAAGCGAGGTGTGGATATCGAGGGTCTAATTGCCGAGCTACAGATCCGTGGATTGGACCAAGCCAAGATAGATTCAACTCTGAAATGTCTCGTCCACGTCAATGCTGTGCAAGACTTCACGAATGATGAAGCTGGCGGGGTGCTCGTCAAAGACATCCTGAATAGCTATCCTTCTGAGGTTTCACAAGCTGCATCCGAACTGTACTTCGAGAGGTTGACAGCCTGCGGCCAAGAGGTATTCAGGGTGAAACATGACTACCAAGCTACTGCCCAATCTCTTGAGACTCAACTTTGGCAGAACGCTTCCGACCGGTGGGAGGAGTTCGTCAACGGTCTCGATGGAAGACACCTGGGATTCGTGCTTCCAATGAGTTTTGAACGTGCGAGGGTCGTTGAACTGTGGAAGACGAGGAATGACCTAAAGTGGTTCAGCGCAGAATTCGAAGAGTTCGGTTGGAATGTACTTAGGCTGATAGATGATATCCTAGCTGTCGGATGGGCACTTGACCTGGCGTTCGGCTATCGAAGCTTCCACTCTGGGGGGATCACTGGGACCCGGACAGCGCTTCATAAGAGGGCGTACGAGTCTCTAAAGAGGCGGGCGACCATCCCACCAGACGATATCACAAAAAAGGTCAAGCTATGGAGGTTCTTCTCGCAGTATGAACCTGCGGAGACTGACGTGGTGAGCCTAATGAAGGAGTGCGACGTGACACTGGATGACGTCCAACGACAGATCAAGGACTTTCAAGAGAAGGGCTTGACGACTCCCTTCAGAGAGTCTCAGTATCCGCTTTACCTCGTGGTTGACAAGATGAAGAAACGGTATCAGCAAGAGGTAAGAGGTCTGCTGAACCCAATGGAAAACTGGCTTAAGAGAAGAGAAACGGCGCCTGAGATTCCCCAGTCCTAACTATCGCGTCTCGCCTTAATATCACCCAGGAGAAGGACTCAGACAATGACGGGTCCGAAACTTGAAAGTAGAAAGAAGGCAGATCTTGCGTACATCGAACATGTGGGGCCGTATGACAAGGTCCCTTGGGACCAATACATGAAGCGACTCTACGGTTGGGCCAAGAGTCAGACGGTGATGCCAGGATTCTATCCGATGGCCATTTGTTTTGACGACCCACAAAAGACCCCACCCGAGAAATGCCGGTCGGAGATTGCAATTACGTACAAGGGCGAGGCGAGGGCTGAGAATGGAGTGAAGACCAGGTCACTGTCGGCGATGAAGGTGGTTACCCTTTCGCACAAAGGACCTGCAACCGAGTTCGAGAAGACGTACGCCAAACTAAGGGAATGGATATCGGCGAATGGATACGTAGCATCTGGTCCGTCGATTGAAGTCTACTCGAAGAAGCCAGAGGTCATCGAAGGTGTTACCATATTTTTCGCCAAAGTGATGATGCAGATTGCGAAGAGTCCCTAAGGCGACGCACAACTTGGAGGGTGCCGCGTGGGGATGTCAGAATGAGAGGATCCGGGACAACACAGATGCAATAGGCGCGCTTTGCGAATGGACATTGCCCATCTATCCCGCCCCGCCATCTTTGCCACGGCTTTCATTTCGCCTCGCATGGAAGCAGCTGAACCCGAACCTTGGCTAGAAGCCCTAGTGGTCACGTCCAAAGTGAGATTCAACGTTTTGTCTTTACGGCATCTATGAAGGCAAGCCGTCACTGATGTCTGTCCCCTCCCCTGTCTTCCATTCCCTTACAACACTCAGTAGGGGTGGTTTCTCGAACTCGACTTGGACCTTTCCTTCATAGACGGCGCCCGTGCCGCCGTCGATGGAGATGAAGTCCTCCTCGTGAAGAG
>CAZHNH010000015.1:0-9252 GCA_964533695.1 uncultured Nitrosopumilales archaeon
GAGGGAGCAGCCCTATGGCGACGTGGCTACGCTGCCTCGTCTACGTGGGGGATTCCCTGTCCAGTGAAATGGGAGCGGAGAGTGATGGTGAACTCCGAAGGGCCCGCCGCCACTCACAGTTTTTAACGACCATGAATTGTACCGCGCTTGCGCAGGGGTAGCCTAGTGTCTCTCGCGGGCAGCCTGGTAAGGCGCAGACGAGTCGCGCAAGCTTGCTAAGCCTGTGTCTCTCACGGGACTCGTGGGTTCGAATCCCACCCCCTGCGCTTCACTGCACGGGAATCAGTGGGTGAGGTCTCTTCCTGCGAATCTGGCGTTCTTGCCGAGGTGCTCTTCAATCCGTATCAACTCGTTGTATTTTGCCACGCGTTCTCCCCTGGCTGGTGCGCCTGTCTTAATGAAAGCTGGCCCAAAGGCCGTCGCAAGATGGGCAATGAACGGGTCTTCGGTCTCTCCAGATCTGTGAGAAACGACGACATCCCAGCCAGCCCCCTTTGCGAGAGTGATTGCGTCTTCAGTTTCAGTAACGGTTCCAATCTGGTTTAGCTTTATCAGAACAGAATTCGTTGCACCAGCTGTGATCCCATCCCTAATCCTAGACGCGTCGGTCACGTAGAGATCATCACCAATTATTAGCGTCTTCTTTCCCAATCTCTTCGTAATCGAACTGAAAGGTTCGAAGGAATCCTCTGCAAATGGGTCTTCAATTGTCAGCAAGTCGAACTCGTCCTTGAGTGAAGCGTAGAATTCTTCCAGTTCGTCATCGCGCGCCAACTTCCCGTCAATCGCGTATCTTCTAGACTTCGAGTCGTAGAATGTAGATGCCGCCGCGTCTATCCCGAGCCTCACCTGTCCTTCGGTGTATCCCGCGGTCTTCACAGCCTTTCTTATTGCTGCGAGAGCGTCAACTGTTCTACTCAGTGGGGGCGCGAATCCTCCTTCATCACCCACATTTATGGCGCCCCTGCCGTACTCGGTGATTAGCACGCTCTTGAGAGACTGATACACCTCGGCGCCGACTCTAATGGCCTCGCTGCACGAGTCTGCCCCCACTGGTTCAATATGGAATTCCTGAACGGCAAGTCCATTACCCGCGTGTTCTCCGCCGTTAATGACGTTCATCATAGGGACGGGTAGGGTGTAGCTCTGAGACTCTCGAAGCTGAGAGAAGAGCTCGACTTGGCTTGAGATTGCTGCCGCTTTTGCGATCGCCATTGACACCGTTAGTATGGCGTTAGCGCCCAGCCGCCCCTTGTTGTGCGTTCCGTCAAGCTTGACTATGGTTTCATCAACTGCACGCTGATTCAGACAATGCATCCCTTCCAACTTGGGACCGATAATCTCGTTCACGTTGGCTACCGCCTTGGACACACCCCTCCCGTGGAACCTTTTCGGGTCACCATCGCGCAGTTCGAGGGCTTCATGGGACCCCGTAGATGCACCCGAGGGGACGCTTGCTCTGCCTACAGTAGAGCCTGTCGACACCTCGGCTTCAACGGTAGGGTTCCCTCGCGAATCGAGAACTTGCCTTGCTCGTATCGAGCTTATTCTTGCTACTGGGCTGAGCATTTCTTAGGTCGCCCACTCCCTTCCATGGCTTTGAAGTTAAAGACGAAGGTCACCATCTCCAAGCCTTATTAGAAGACCACTCCGTGCGCGAATCCGGGCCGGTCGTCTAGCTCGGTTAGGACGTCAGGCATGGCCCGCCAAGCCCTTACACGGCGAAACGCGCTCGCTCGCGCCACGGTCAAGGGTTCAAATCCCTCCCGGCCCACTGAGAATATACTCAGAGTGACCTCTGTTCGTCTGTGTAAGCGAGTCCTCGTCTTTTAGCCTAGTTTGACCTCTTTCTGGCTCTTGCCCCGACGCTTCAGTGGGATTGCGATAATTGCACCTACGGCTGCGAGTGGCAGCGCAACCACGGCTACCACTACGATCCCCTCCACCACGTTGACGAATAGGGAGGCAACCGTACCAAAGAAGTCGGAGATACCATAGTTGTTCGTAGGCGAGGATACGCGGATGGTTGCCGTCGCCATAGTGACAGTTCCATTCTGGTCCGTCACCGTGACTACGACCTTGTAGGTCCCCGCCCCATTGTAGGTGTGGATGAGGATCTGCCCTTGGGATGATGTTCCGTCTCCGAAGTTGTAATTCACGACGTATGGCGCTACCCCGCCTTTGACGATGGCGTTGAAAGTGACGCTGAGAGGTCCCGTGCCGTTCGTGGGAGTCGCGGTAAGGTTAATCTTCAGAGGGGTGCTCTGGGCTGACTCTGTCAATGTCGCTTCTATCGTCGCGAAGTCGACTAATGTCTTGGTCTGAAGCATTTCTGTCTGTACTTCGTTGATCTGCTGGTCGACGCCCTGAAGCTGGCTTTCGATGGCCAGCGTGGTGTTGATGGCTGTGGACTGGTTAAGAAGCCTGAGGAGCGCCCCCTGCTCCGTGACCAGAGACCTCAGTGTAGCGTTGAGGTCGGTGACCTGTACACTGACGTCGTTGGAGGTCGAAGTCACACTCGTGGTGTTCCCCATGGCCTCAATCTCACCCAGGACGCTCTGATAGCTCGACGTTGGAACCCTTACCACTACATACGCGGAATCCTTGTACGTTGACTGGTAGGCGACGTACCCTCCAACCGAGTATGCGAGGGAGACTACTCCGGCCGCCGTCTTCTGGGGGTATGGGCAAGAGATAGTAACGTTGCTTGAGAATTCAATTTCACCGCCGCCGGTTACCAGGCTGGAGTTCGAAGACCCGGCGATGCTGTTGGAGCTAGCGCCTGCACCGTGGCTGCTTGAAGCATGCGCCGGCGCCAACGCCGACTGGATAACCTGGGTGGCGTCGTAAGCCGACGCAGAAGGGAAAGAGGAGGCGTAGATCACGCCGAACGAGGATCCGATAGCAGCGCGAGAAGAGTTTGCTTGTCCTAGGGGGGTGGTATAATCTGGACCTGCCGCCGGCCTAATGGTGCCGCTTATTCCGAGGATTCCGCCGGTTAATAGAGCGAACAGGAATCCCCCGCCGACGATGAAAGCGCAAAGCAGTACAATTACCCGCTTCCCTGTCACGCCACCTAGTTGGTTCAACAATAAGGATGCGTGCACGCATAAGTTAAACCTACAAAGGAGAACGGTCGGTTCGGGCCATGAGAACAGGGTCTTCGTTCTGGTTAGAACGTCCTGCAGGTTGTTATTGGCCAAGTTGTTTCCATTCGTCTCGTTCTCATGCCACTCCGTGACGGCTTTGTACAATTCTCGGCTTGACTGAAAGTAATCCCTCCTAGAGCATGCGGAGACCTGTAGCGGCGATATTCACGGATATGGTTGGCTATTCCGCGTTGACTTAGAGGAACGAAGCACTGGCAATGACGCCCCTCGAAAGGCGCAGAGAGCTCGTCCGTCAGGCCTCCTCGAGAAAGCAGGATGATGAGTTCTCTGTCCGCAACAAACTCGAAGAGTTGTCTATCTGGGCGCGGAAGCAAAGTGCATGCCAGGCTTTCGGTACATTCTTTCGCCAGAGTACGGCGAACTGGCAGAGACACTCGCAAGGCTGGTCGGCGCAGCAGGCAAGAAGTACGATTTTGCAGCCGGGTTGGCCGGAGGGGGGGATCCCAGTATCAATGGTCGTGTCCGACCTCCTTGGTTGAAGGTCGACTTCCTGACGACGAAATCCTGTCGACGAATCGAGAGAGAACATTTCCTAAGATCTTGTCGACTTTCGGAGCGCGCGCCGGAGCTCTCAGAAAGACCCGCGACAAGAAGAAAGTCATCTGAGAAGCGACAACAGAATCCTGAGGGTTAGGCCCCATATGAGATAGTCGTCTACGAGGAGAGCCGGCATCTCTCTGTTCTCGACTTGCAACTCCACGTGGGCTGACGCGGCCCTTTCCTCTGTAAGGCTAGCCAGCTTCACCCATTTGCAAGATGAAACCTCTTCGTTCGGGGTCAGGGCCGGTTCAGTATTGAGGAGAAAAACCGTGGGGAAGACGTCCATCGTCTTGGTGTGTGTCGTGAATCGAAGAAAGTAACCAAGAAAGTCAGCGTCCCTTTCCAAGTCGACGCCAACTTCTTCTCGGGTTTCCCTCACCGCTGTTCCTCTCAAAAAAACGTCTCCTGCCTGCGCCTTGCCACCGGGAAACGCTATCTGCCCTGACCAGGGGTCGCCACTCCGCTCCGCCCTCTTGATCAAGAGGACGCTGGGCGCCTTTGGTTCTTTCAGGATTACAGCCACGGACGCGCGTCTGAGTTCTCCCGGAGGAGGTTCGACCGCACTGAGTTTGCGCCGCAGAGCCTCGAAACTAGTCAGCTTCATGCAAGAATAATTTCGGAACAAAACTCACAATCTTAAATACGCATATTGGTTCGATGGACGAAGTGATTTGATATGATACCAACAGGAACTCAAAATCAGAACCCGACTGTGAAGCTTACCGAGGCTAACTTCGATACGTTGAGCTCGGGAGACAAACCGCTCTTCGCAGACTTCTGGGCGACATGGTGCGGCCCTTGCCGAGCGATGGAACCAGTCGTTGATCGGCTCGCCTCCAAGTACTCTGACAGAGTGGTTTTTGGGAAGGTCAACGTTGACGAAGAAATAAACATCTCATCGCGCTATCAGGTCTTCTCCATCCCTACGTTCATGGTCTTCAAGGGTGGCCGACCAATGGACGCGGTCATTGGTGCGGTGAGCGAAGCATCTCTTGAGCGACTTCTGAGCGGTGCCGTAGGGGTTTCTTCACAGTTGACATAGAAGCCATCAGTCAGGTAACCCTTGTTCCGTCCATCAGGAAGATGTCTGCGTCTTCAAGGCTAACGCATCCGGACGAGAGGACAGGCCCGAACTGAAAGGATCTGCTTCGGTTTATGGGCTGACCTCCTACCATCCTGTTGAAGGGGGGCATCACCGTCAACTTCCCTTTCCCCTTCGCGCTCGAGTCATAGCCTGCTCCTTGCATTAGCCGAGCTACGTCGTACATGGCAGAAACCCAGACGGACTCCCTCGTCCTCGTCCCCATCGGGTCTCTCATTTCGTAGGTGAAGTGTGAGTGACCAATCACGAGGTTCCTAGTAGCGATTGCCTCCTCGGAGGGCCAGGCATGGCCATGAGCGAGCCCCACACGCCCACGGCCGTGGCCGATAACTGTCCCCTGAGAAGTGTGCAGTTTAACCTTGGGCGGCAAGACAGTCTTGATGTTGCCGTCGTGATTTCCTGGTACGACGTC
Source organism: uncultured Nitrosopumilales archaeon (assembly GCA_964533695.1). Taxonomy (GTDB): domain Archaea; phylum Thermoproteota; class Nitrososphaeria; order Nitrososphaerales; family Gagatemarchaeaceae; genus UBA183. Next base: position 5,225 of record CAZHNH010000015.1, read on the forward strand.
CACTTCTTCGAAGAGATCAAGCATTGTGTCGAAAAACCACGGAACGACGCCCCAGTCTATGTCCTCGACCTTTCCAACTGTGTGTTTGACGTCCCCCAAGACGACTAGGCTATTGACGCCATACCTGTCGGCCAAATCGCGAATGCGCGCGACCATCTTCACAGAGTAAGGCGGGAGCCGGAACCCCTTTTTCGCCATCTCTTTCTCGAGTCCAAGATGAAGGTCCGAGACGAGAATTGCGGACCTGCCTGGGGACGAGAAGACGAGTGCTGCGTCCCCTGGTACGATTTTCAGCAAGCTACGTGATCAGCGGGAGTATGTCCCCCTTGATGAAAGAGCTGAACTCAGACATCTCCATCTTGCTGAAGCCTGTGACCACACAGTTCCTCGTCACGCCCATTACGTATCCCGTTTTCATACTCTTCAAGACAACATACCAAAGCTTTCCATGGGCAAGGTAATCGGAATAGAGCGTCGTGTTCCCAAGACTGTCCCCATAGAGAGACAATTTGTTTATGCTTGGTATGTCCATGTCGTCGAAGAATATGATTTTCGTGTTTTCGAAATTCTTCTCATGGAACTTCCTCATCGTATCTGGGTCGATTCTTGATTCGACTATCTGTCCGAGACTCAGAAAGACTGCCTTGCTCATCTCGTTAGCTACGTTGTTCGCCCTGTTCTTCTTATCGTATACGGTGAGGAACAATCTGTCTTTGAAGAAGTTGAATGAAAACGGAGCTTCATATGTTCTGGGGACAGGCAAGGACTTCTCCCTGTGCTTGACAACGAAGACAGTATCGAATGAGAAGGTCCCTTCCAGGATCCCCTTCCCCGCTGACAGATCACTGATTTCCGATATGAGCTTGAAGTCTTGCTCTTCGACGGTGGTTTCTGTCTCGACTTTGAACGCCTTCAGCTTTTCTGCAAGAACGTCCATGTCTGAGTTCTCTCTTACCAGGAAGACCTTCCCTGCAAGAACCAAGTGTGACCTGCCCTACCCACGCCCGTTAATGGACTTTCAGTTTCCCCAAAACTGTCTGGTTGTCACGAACCTGATCTTTGCTTCTAGCAGGTCTCTGTAGAATGCCTCTTCATCATCACGCATCTGGGCGAGGACTTTCGACGCTGTCTGGGGCCCGATCCCGTAGACTGTCTGAGCTACGACCGCTTTCTTCCCATACGATAGAACCAAGTCAGCCGCCCGCCTCGCCTTTGCCAATTCTGCTCTCTCCTCGTTGCTCAGTTGTGCCCGAGCGGTTCTATTTTCAATGAGGTCCATGACCTTGCCTGTGCCGTAGTAGCATGGGGTCAGCAGCCCAGCTCCGCAAGATACACACTTCGGCTCCTCAGGCAGGTCGCCCACAGTCGTCACGCCTTGGTCCTTCCCGCATTTCATGCAAACAAGAGAGACCTCTGTCCCGAAGATGCTTGCCTTCATCCGCTGGAAGGACGACTTTCCGAGCGAGTCGGGCGCCACAGCTTCCGGGACTTCTAGGTACCTGTACAGCAAGCCATATGCGATCGGTGTAGGCTTCTCTCCTGAGAGGAATGTCTCGACGGCGATGTCCCCTTTCGCAATAAGTGTCAGCACCTCTTTGCTCTTAGCCATGTCGATGAGGTCCCTTCCAGTCTCTTGGAGGGCTTCCTCGAAGATAGGGGTCTTCTCGAATCTTGTCGGTAGCGAACACAGGTTCGGGTGAGCTATGAGCTTCCCTCGTTTGAGTGCCCCAAATCTCTCCGCCACTTGCTTGACACGCGACGGGAATGGGAAGTTCCGCTGGGCCGCGACCGCATATGTCCGTTCGAGAGTTTCTGGTGCAATGCCCACAAGATCACTCGCCATCGTGGCCAAGTCGAGGTCCTCCGTGTCGGTCGTCAGCTCCATCAGGATCCGGTAGCCGTCAAGCCACCATGCACGGACCAACCCTCTCCTAGAAAGTAGCTCTTCGAACACATAAGCGAAAGTTCTGTTCACGGATTCGCCGAAGCACGAGTGAATAACCAGATACTTGCCGAAACCCTCGAATAGAACAAGCCTGTCAGATGGGACTGGCGCACCCACCTTCTTCTGCTCGGCAATCTGGTCGGCGACGAGAGCTCTTGCGAATGTGTCTCCGGGCACATCCTTCAGCGCTTCATCAAATGCATCTTCTCCCATGTCGAGCGCCTCGGACAGATTCCTCCTGAGCCTACCCGTTTCTATCGCCAAGTCGAAGGGAATGGGGAGCATCTCACCATCCCAGGTCGCTACTGCGGCTAGTGGATCCTCGATAGGGGTGACATAGATCTTCCTGTCGTCTGCGATTTGTTCGATTTGCCACACCTTCCCTTTGCATATGAAGTGAACCCCTGGTTTGGCCTTCAGCGTTACGAATTCCTCTCCCAAGATTCCTACAGACTCGTTCGTCGACACGTCGATTACAAGGTACCTTGTCTCGTCCGGAATCATCGAGAGATTCTCAAAATAGTATTCTCTTGTTTTGCCTGTTCTGCTCACCACCCTTCCATAGAGCTTCAGCTTGCCGAGCTCTGACATGTAACTCACTGTCCGGTTGAAGGTGTCCTTGTCAAGCTCCATGAATGGGGCGGCCCTCCTCACCTCTTTGAACAGCAATTCCGAATCCATCGTTCCGAAGTCCATGAGATATCCAGCAACCTGATGAGCGAGCACGTCGAGAGAGTTCCTAAAGGGCCTTGTTGGCTCTATCCACCCTCGGGTTGCTGAGGTGATGCTGGCTGACGACTCTAGGACGTCATCCGCTGAGACCGTGACAAGAATTCCCTTCGACTTCCGCCCTAACGCATGTCCGCTCCTCCCCACCCGTTGGACAAGTGCCGTCACCTGCCTCGGAGACATGTACTGCACCACGAGGTCAACCGACCCTATGTCGATTCCAAGTTCCAGCGTAGACGTGCACACAAGTGCTTTCAGCAATCCTGTTTTGAACGCATGCTCGACGTGTTCCCTCTCTTCTCTCGGCAGCGAGCCGTGATGGACCCCAACGTCCTTCCTCAACTTCGATAGCTTCTCTCCGAGCATTTCGGCAACGGTCCTGCTGTTTACGAAAATCAGCGTCGAGGCATGTTCTGTGATCAGGTTGTCGATCCTCGCAAGCCGAGCGGCCAAGTCTGGTGCAGAGTACGTCTCCCTCGCTACTGACTGCCTCGCAGGGTCTGGAACAGGATATTCTATGGCATACGTGAATTCCTTTGGCACCTCTGCGCTGACTACTCGCCCAGCCTGCTCCCCGAAAATGAACTTCGATGCGACTTCGGGCGTTCCGATCGTGGCTGACAAGGCCACTAGCTGGTAGTTCGGTGCCACCTTCCTGAGCCTCTGAAGCCCCACGCAGAGCTGCACGCCGCGTTTGCTCTCCACAAGGTTGTGCAGCTCATCGACGACCACCGCCTTTAGGTGTGAGAGATTCTCCCGCATTCTGCTCCCAGGGAGCACGGCCTGCAATGTCTCAGGAGTCGTAACGAGCACATCGGGCGGCTTGGACGACTGCCGTGCCCGTTGCGCGCGGGGCGTGTCTCCATGTCTGAGGTCAACCGTGAGGCCAAGCTTCATGCACCATGTCTGGATTCGCTTCAACATGTCTCTGTTTAGAGCGCGAAGGGGCGTAATGTACAGCAGGGAGATTCCCACTCGCTGGCCTCCCGTGGCGACCCTGCCCAATAGCGGCAGAATCGCCGCCTCTGTCTTGCCTGAGCCTGTGGGTGCGATTATGAGCACGTTCTCCCCGGCCGCGATAAGCGGCCATGCAACCCGCTGGGGAGGTGTTGGCTCCGTGATCCCGGCCTCAGAAAGCAAGGATCTTACTTGCGGGGCAAGGGCCTCCGTGGGTGCACTGTTCAATGTTTCATCTGATGCGGGCCACTTCGCTCATTTAAGCCGTTGCGGGGGAGAGACTGTCGAAACTGTTTCTTTTAGGGACCTGCCTTTTCGAGCAATCCCTAAATCCCTCCCGCCACGGCGCAATAAGAGTCTTGTCCAGACGGACCGAGGAACTCTCGAAGGAGGCACC
>CAZHNH010000016.1:0-17947 GCA_964533695.1 uncultured Nitrosopumilales archaeon
TTGGCCAACACCGTCATTCAGGGTCAAGGGGAGGCCACGGAAACGCTGGCTTGCACAAGCACAAGTGGAGCTGGATGATCAAGAACGACCCGGACCATTTTGGGAGGGACCCCTTCCGGCCCCCAGGGTATGTGAAACCCAAGAGCTGGGTGAACGTGGGTGACCTCGACGCGATCGTGAAGGAAAAATCTGTGGACCTGGCCTCGATGGGAATCCAGAAGCTCTTGGGTTCCGGAAATGTGAGCGGTGCCTATGAGGTAAAAGTCGATGCGTTCACGAGGCGGGCTCAGGCTAAAATAGAAGCTGCGGGCGGCAAGATAGCAGTCAAGGAGTAGGCCGCTTTCAATGGCTTCGATGCGCGACTTTATAAAAAGCGTAGGCACGGTTCTCCCTGAAATTCCGAAGCCTGAGAAGAAACCCTCACTTAATGAGCGGTTCATTTGGACGGGCTTTGCACTTATCGCCTACCTAGTGATGGCGACTACCCCCCTCTTCGGATTCGGAGGGCCCGGAGAACAACAGGACCAACTGGCGTTCTTGCGTGTAGTGTTCGCATCAACCCAAGGAACGCTGATGGAGCTGGGCATAGGGCCGATTGTAACCTCGGGGCTGATTCTGCAGCTCCTCGTGGGAAGTGACATCATCAAGCTCAAAATGAGCGACCCCGACGACAGGGCAATCTTCGGAATTTCGACGAAAATGCTCACCATGATTGTCATAGTCGGAGAGTCGGCGGCCTACATCCTCGGCGGAGCTCTCGGAGGAGCTTGCACCGCGTCTGTAACCACAAACTGTCTGACCCCGAGCAGAGATGTTGTGATCTTCGGTCAGCTCTTTGTCGCGAGCATGCTTGTCTTGCTGCTCGACGAGATGATCCAGAAAGGATGGGGACTAGGAAGTGGCGTCAGTCTCTTCATTCTAGCCGGAGTTTGCCAGACTGTGATGTGGTACAGCTTTTCGCCTGTGACCTTCGCTCTAACTTCGACTACAACGGCGTTTTTCGGTTTCGTCCCGGCCCTGATCAGCGCCTTCTTCACCAACACTCTTCCAAGTATCGTTGTTCGTGATTTCAAGTACCCGAGTCTGCTCACCTGTACCCTCACCGTTGTGATGATCCTTGTCATTGTGTACATCGAAGGGATCAGGATTGAGCTCCCAATTACCTCAATAAAGTACAGGGGCTTCCAGGGTGTCTATCCGATCAAACTCCTCTACGTCTCAAACATTCCCGTAATCCTCGTGTCCGCTCTAGGCGCGAACGTCACCTTCTTCACAAGGATCCTCTACAACTACTCCGGGAGCGGAGGGAGCTGGTGGCTCCCGTACATAGGACAATGGGCAAACGCCAACTCATCCTACCCAACAGGAGGGCTCGTCTATTACATGACTGCTCCTCAGAGTGTTGAGCAAACCATCGCCAGCCCTATTCACTCTGCGATATACCTCGCATATCTGGTGGGAATGGCCGTGGTATTTGCAAAACTCTGGGTCGAAATCGGCGGCTTGAACCCGAAGCAGGTTGCCAAGAACCTGATGGATGCGAACGTCCAGGTCCCCGGCTTCAGACGTACGGGCCTGTCCATAGAACAGGTTCTTAACCGCTATATCCCTACGCTGACTATAATCGGTGGCATCTTAATCGGGCTTATAGCTGGTGTGTCAGACCTCTTCGGTGTCTTCGGGACGGGCATAGGAATCCTGCTGATGTGCGACATCATACTGCAGTACTACCAGATGCTCTTGAAGGAGCAGGTAGAAGAGATATCCCCTGCTCTAGCGGGCCTCATTGGAGCGGGATAGACCCTTGAAGCTCAGAGTGGTGGTAGTCGGAATTCCCGGGGTGGGGAAAACTACGGTCGTGGAGAAGTTGTGCTCGAGGCTGCATGGCGCGAAACTTGTCACGTTCGGCACAGTCATGTTTGAGGAGGCAAGCAATCGAAAGTGGGTTAAAGGGAGGGACGACATGCGCAAGCTCCCGGTCGAAAAACAGAGGACGCTTCAGAGTGCAGCAGCAACCAAGATTTCAAAAATGGCCAGTCAAATCGTGATAGTCGACACCCATCTCTTCATTAGAACGAAGGAAGGGTTCTGGCCGGGGCTTCCTTTCGGAGTCGTGAGGGAACTGAAGCCGACCCATCTCGTTCTCGTGGAGGCCAGCCCGGATGAGGTTGCGGCTCGAAGGGCTGCGGATGCGGCCCGATCTCGGGACACGGTGTCTAGAGAGCAACTTGAGATCGAGACACAGCTCGGACGCTCTTTCCTATCCGCATCCTCGACAATTAGTGGGGCTCCTATGCTGATAGTCAGGAACGCGCAGGGGAAGGCCGATGAAACGGCCGAAACTCTGGCGGCTGTCATCAGGGAAGCCGGGCAATGATCACGGCCCGCCCCGATGACTTAAGGAAGCCTTGCAGACTACGCACCATTCGGCACCTATCTGTAGTGGCTTTGACGGCTGAGATTGTTCTGCTTGCTATGGTGATGGCTACGCCGCCGAGTTCTGCCTCCTCAAGCACTGTAGTGTCTGCCAGTGTCACGACGGTGACCGTCACCGCCCCTTCGGTGACTCAATCCACGACCAGCTCGTCCCCGTCTCAAGCCCCTTCCCCCAAAGTAACGCTAAGCGCGACTTCGGAAGGGGCGGGTGTCAGAATCGGGATGTCTGCATCCGGACTTGCAGCCAGTCGGAATATCAGTGCAACATTCGGAAATGTGCGACTCGTGTTAACAGGGACCTGCACTACAAGTTCCACGGGGGCGCTCAGCGGCTGCTACTTCTCTGTGCCTGGCCTCCCCCACGGTTCGTATCCAGTAGTCGTATCGGACGGAATCAACAGTCTGACGATCTCGTTCACAATTCCAGTGGTCAGTATACCGGAGTCCACCCTGCTAGTCACGACTACCTCGATAGGACTGAGTCTTGTGACTCAACTTGTCACGCGAAGAATAGTCGACCTCGACGCGGAGAGGCGTATGAAGGCGGAAGTCTCAGCATTCAACAAGGAGAAGAGAGAAGCCACACTCGCGAAAGACAAAGCAAAGCTCGAGAAACTGAAGAAACGAGAGCTTCCGATGAGGCAGGAACAAGCGAAGGTTTCAACCGCAAGGCTGAAGGTCACTGCCATCACCTTCGTACCGCTCCTGGCCGTCTACTATCTGATGGCCTCCTTTTTAGGCGGATTCAGCGTCGTGGTGGCGCACTCACCCGTACCGATTCCATATCTCGTAGGTGCCCAAGGAACGATGGCGCTGTTCTGGTGGTACATGCTGAGCTCTTTCACCTTCTCCACGATCCTCACGAAACTCCTTCATACGACCACGTGAAGGTTCCAAATTGAAAGCGATTATCATATCAGGAATGCCTGCAGTGGGGAAGACGACCGTATCCAGAGTGGTTTCCGAGACTCTCGGCGTCTCACTCATAGGAGGAGGCGACGTATTGAAGGAGATGGCTGTCGAGCGGGGCTACTCGTCTGGCGGAGGCGGAGACTGGTGGGACACGGCTGATGGGATGGGCTTCCTGAACACCAGGAAGAAGTCGTCAGGGTTCGATAGAGAAGTAGACAACAGGCTAATGGAAAAGGCCAAGAAGGGCGGGGTCGTCATAACGAGCTATCCGCTCCCTTGGCTTGTCCAATCTGGGCTGAAGGTGTGGCTTTCGGGAAGTGCAAAGAGCCGGGCACAAAGAATGGCAAAGCGCGACGGAATGGCGGTTTCTCGATGTCTTCAGATTCTGAGAGTCCGCGACAGAGAGAACCATGAGCTCTACAAGAAGATCTACGGGATCGAGTTCGGCAAGGATCTGAAGCCCTTCAACCTCGTGGTAGACACAGACTCAATCGATGAATCTAGGGTTGCGGAGATTGTCCTGAAGTACGTGAGTAACTGGACTGATTAATATGCAATCTCAAGAAGTGGTCGTAGTGGATGAGGAGCCCATCGACTTCGAACACGGATGGGATCCGAAGGCTCGTCCAATAGAGGTAATGCTTGATTATGGCCTTATCGCGCTCGACAAACCTAGGGGGCCTACGAGCCACGAAGTGGTGGCATGGGTCAGGAAGATATTAGGCGTCGAACGAGCTGGTCACAGTGGGACGCTCGACCCGCCCGTGTCGGGTCTTCTGCCCGTGGCAACTGGTCAAGCCACCAAAGCGCTCGGCCTGTTACTCTTGTACCCCAAGGAGTACAAGGGGGTGATGAGACTGCACTCTTCGGTGCCAGTTAGTACTCTCAAGACAGTTATTCACGAGTTCCAAGGCGAAATCTTCCAGCGCCCGCCGCAGAGGTCGTCAGTAGCCAGGCAGGTAAGAAGCAGAACGATCCACGAACTGGAGATTGACGAGAATAGAGGAAACATCCAACTCTTCAGGTGCCTCTGCGAGTCTGGAACCTACGTCCGGAAGTTGGTATACGACATCGGTGAAGTGCTCGGCGTGGGCGCGACAATGGTTGAACTGCGTCGCACCAAGGTTGGTCCATTCGATGAAGCAGATGGGATCGTGACCATGCATCAGCTAAGCGACGCGGTGTATAGGTTGCGGAACGGCGAGGATGTCGGGCTTAGATCGCTCATTCGACCTGTCGAGGAAGTAGTTGGGCCGACAAAGAAGGTGACCATCAGAGACTCGGCCGTGGATGCAATCTGCCACGGGGCGCGCCTCGGTGTTCCGGGGCTCCTTTCGGCCTCCGCGGGAATTACCAAGGGTGATCTATTGGTCATGATGACCGCCAAGGGAGAGCTTGTGGCGGTAGGGAAAGCAATGCTCTCCACCAGTGAGATGGCAACGCTGAAGAAAGGTCTCGCCTGTTCGACCGAACGCGTCATAATGAAACAGGGGACATACCCGAAATTGTGGAAGAGCAACAGGGGCCAGAAACAGACGTTCGGAACGCAACTGACCGCGTCGTAAAGAATTCGAGTCGGCACCAGCACAATGACTCGGATATCCACGGTCACTAGGTGTGGGAGGAATTTACAAAAACGCGCGATTGCAAACTCAAGGAGAGGAATAACGGCATGTCGGCGGAATTGTGAGGGGTTGCTGGCTAGTTCCCCGCGCATCCGGTGCCGCCGCCTAACACTTAAGCGGGGATGTGTGAGCGCACAATCGCCGGGGTCGCCTAACCTGGTAGGGCGCAGTACTGAGGTTGCGTAAGCCTGGAACCACTCTGCTGGCGAGCCTGTCTCGCGAAAGCGGGTTGTGGGTTCAAATCCCACCCCCGGCGCGTTCTCCGCGGGTTCTGATCCGATCGGTCAGCGCGCGCTACCGCGTCGTGCTTCAACTCGGGTAATGCTAGCGAGGCGGGTAAGAACATGCAGGTCTCGGGCCTTTGTTTCTGACTGGGCTGAAAACGCAGGAGGAATCACCAACGTAGGAGTATGGAGGAGGTCTGCGGGAAGCCTCTCGCCTGAATTCTTCGTTTGCCAAAAACACTATAAAGCCGCTGAGCATGACGAAGTCAAGTGAAGGAATCCGGCTTCGAACCGAGGTTGGGCCTCACTTTTGATGACGTCCTCCTGGTGCCCAAGTATTCTGACATCAAGTCGCGAAAGGATGCCAGCATATCATCAAGGTTCTCGCACGGAATCTCAGTCAGCACTCCGGTGGTGAGCGCAAATATGGACACAGTAACGGAGTCCGCAATGGCTATTGCGATGGCACGCCTGGGGGGAATCGGGGTCATCCACAGATTCCTCCCTCTCGAGGTTCAGGCAGCTGAGGTAGCAAAGGTAAAGCGGTCAGAAAGCGTTGTGATAGAAGACCCGATTACGCTTGGTCCGAACAGGACGGTCAAGGACGCGTGGGAGGCTATTGGGGAGCACGCGATTGGCGGGATCGTAATCGTGGATCAGAAGAGAAAAGTCTTGGGGCTCGTAACTAGAAGGGACATTATCTTAGAAGAGGATTTCGATAGGAAACTGAGCGAAGTCATGACCCCCAGGAGGGACCTTGTTACCGCCTCCAAAGGCGTTCCTTTGGAGGAGGCAGAGCGACTGCTTCACAGGCACAGAATAGAGAAGCTCCCACTCGTTGATTCAGGGGACAGGCTTGCTGGCCTGATTACATCGAAGGACATAATGAAGCGTAGGCAGTTTCCGTCGGCTACAAAAGATAGGAAAGGACGCTTGCGAGTTGCCGCAGCCGTCGGGGTACGAGGGGATTATCTAGAAAGGGCAAGGCGGCTTCACGAAGTCGGAGCCGATTGTCTTGTTGTCGATATCGCTCATGGACATTCAAGTTATGCGATTGAAACACTGCGAGCAATCAGAAAGGAGCTGGGGGGTGTGGAGATAGTCGCAGGGAATGTCGCTACAGCGAGGGGTGCCTCCGACCTGATAAAAGCAGGAGCCGACGCAGTCAAAGTTGGGGTGGGCTCCGGAAGCATTTGCGTAACACGCGTAGTGACGGGCTCAGGGGTTCCGCAGTTGACCGCAATCATGGACGCGTCACGCGCTGCTATTGACAACGACGTTCCGATAATAGCTGACGGTGGGGTGCGTAACCCGGGCGATGTCACTAAGGCGCTGGCCGCGGGGGCATCAACGGTGATGATAGGGAGCCTCTTCGCGGGAACCGAGGAGAGTCCCGGGCCTACAATTCTTCGCGAGGGCGTCAGGTACAAGCTGACCAGGGGAATGGCTTCGCTGGCGGCAACAGTCGACAGGCGAATGAGAGAAGGAGGCCGAACCCACATCCAGAAAGAATCTGATGTCATAGAGGAAGTGATCCAAGAGACCGTCCCAGAAGGGGTGGAGGGGCTGATACCGTACAAGGGAAGAGTAGAGGAAGTAGTGAAGGAACTCGCAGGGGGGTTGCGCTCAGGTATGAGTTACTCAGGGGCGCACACAATCGCGGAGCTTCGAGCCAGCGCTGAGTTTCTTCGGATAACCACAGCGGGACACAAGGAGAGCCTCCCTCATGACATACAGAGGGTCACCTGAAATGGGAAATCTGTCTGTAGTGGGGATGCAATGGGGGGACGAAGGCAAAGGCAAGATCGTGGATTATCTCGCAGGAGGTTTTGATGCCGTTGCGAGATTCAACGGTGGGAGTAACGCTGGCCACACCGTAGTCATTGGCGGTGAGAAGCATACTTTCCACCTGGTCCCCTCCGGGGCACTGAAAGGGAAGCAGTTGCTCATTGGCGCCGGGGTTGCCCTCGACCCTGTGATTCTTCGGAGAGAGCTTTCGATTCTACCGGCGAGTGTAAGGAGGAAGCTGATGGTAGACGGGAGGTGCTCTCTCGTTTCGCCTTTCGATAAGGAGCTTGACGCCGTTCTAGAGCAGATGAGAGGAAGCTCGGCAATCGGCACGACGATGCGAGGGATAGGCCCGGCCTATGCGATGAGGGCCTTGCGCCTCGCCTTGAGAGCATCGGACCTGTTGCATGAAAACAACTTGCATCCTTCACCGAGATCCTCGGCTAGCTGGAGTGCCACCATCAAGTTCTACTCTCGGCTCGGCATAGACGCCTCGAACTTCTCAAGCTGGGTCGAGGATTCCAGGAGCGCGATCGAAGGGTTGGTAGGTGATGTCGGTGAGCGCATAATCGAGATCAAACAGTCAGGCGGGTCGGTGCTCTTCGAAGCTGCACAGGGCACACTCCTAGACCCTCTCTACGGTTCCTATCCCTACTCAACGAGTTCACACACGGTCGTCGGCTACATACCTGCTGGCCTCGGAATTCCGATGAGCGAAGCCGGCGAGCCTCTTGGAATACTAAAGTGCTACACGACTAGAGTCGGTGAAGGCCCATTCCCTACAGAGATAGCTGGCCCCATTTCAAATCTGGTAAGGTCAGTCGGTCACGAGTATGGAGCGACGACCGGAAGGCCGCGAAGGGTGGGTTGGCTCGACCTTGTCGCACTGCGCTATGCCGTTAGGCTCAACGGTGTAAAGAATGTCGCTGTCTCCAAACTGGACGTCCTGTCCTCCGTGAAAGAGTTCAAGGCGTGCGTAGCCTACAGATACCTGGGGTCAGAGACGAGGGATTTCCTCCACTTGCTGGGGCATCTCGGTGAAGTCCAACCCGTGTATGAGTCGCCGTTCACGATGAAAGACGCTGACTATAACAGCGGCCTACCGCCTCAAGCCAAGAAGTTCATCGACTACCTTCAAGACGCACTGAACGTCCGCGTAAGCCTCGTGTCGCACGGGGAGGAGAGGTCTCGAACAATTGAGTTATGATTCGATCTCCCCAATCGATGGAAGATACAGGGAAGAGGCCGAGCCTCTTGTGCCTTATGTTTCCGAACAAGCACTTGCTGAAGAACGGATTCGCGTTGAGCTAGCCTATCTTTCTCTGCTCGTGAGGCTGGGTGTTGCGCCGAAAAGGAGCGTCCCCCGGATGGCCCTCTCCATTGACAGGATAAGAGCCCTCGAAGCGCAACTGGGACATGACGTGAAGGCTGTGGAAGTCTACATCAGAGACTCGCTCGGAGCTGCGGGAGCCAGTGAGCTCGGGCCTTTTGTTCACCTCGGTCTAACAAGTGAAGACACCAACAGCTTGGCGTCTGCCCTGCTTCTTCGCTCCGCCCTAGAAAAGGTCATGGTCCCGAAATACTCCTACCTGGCGACGAAGCTGTCAGCCATTGCTAAGCATGAAGCCTCGACGGTAATGCTTGCTCGGACGCATGGACGCCCGGCGATCCCAACGACATTCGGGAAAGAGATAGCCGTCTTCGCCGTGCGAATCGCCGAGCGAATCTCTCGTCTCAAATCGACGAAGCCAATGGCGAAGTTCTCCGGAGCGGTCGGCACATTTGCCTCTTTCTCAATAATGGGAAGCAGAGACTGGAGACGGACGCTGGGGGACTTCGTTGAGTCAATGGGTGTTGAGGCGGCACCCTACTCCACGCAGGTGGTCCCCGGTGAGAGACTCTCGGACATGCTGCACTACGTCATGAACATCAACCAGCTGATGGTCTCCCTTTCTCGGGACCTGTGGATGTACCAGACTCTCGACTACGTCCACTTCTCTCGCCCTGGGAAGGTGAGCTCGTCAACCATGCCACAGAAGGTCAATCCGGTGGACGTGGAGAACGCGGAGGGACAGGCTGAAATATCAAACTCCCTTTTGCAGTTGATGGCGTACAGGCTACAGATTACTAGGATGCAGCGGGACCTTTCCGACTCGGTGGTGCGGCGGATGGTCGGTCAGGCCCTCGGGCACTCCCTAGTTGCGTGTTCGCGACTGATCGGTTCACTCGAAGCGATGAAGATCGAAAAGGATGTCATGAGGTCGGATCTCTCACGCCACCCGGAAGTCTTCGCTGAAGCGGAGCAGATTAGCATGAGGCTCAGAGGCGACCAAAGGGGGTACGAGAAGGTCAAATCACTCTTTGAGAAGGGGGGTTTCTCCCCAACTCTAAAAGGCCCGACCGCGTATCTGGGGGCTGCGCCTCAGCTTGCTCTGGAGTGTCCGCGAGTCGTCTCCCGACTGCTAAGGTCTAGTGTTTGAAAACCCATCCCAGATCGGGAGGATCGTTCCTCTTGTCGACCTTCTCGTTCAACGCGTGGGACACTATCGGGAGGGCTAACGTGATGTCGGCATACAGAGTAGCCTTCTTCGCCGATGAGGAAATCTTTCCCCAGCTGATGGCCTCTTCCAGTGTGCATCCCGAGAGGCCTCCCCACTGGGGGCTGTCTGCGGTTATTTGGATAGCATACTCGTGTGGCGTCTCCTCCTCTCCGCCCTTTGCCAGGGACTTTATGATTGTGGAAAGCTGGATGGTATCCTTGGGCACTCCTCCGCCGAGATAGACGACACCCGTCCTCTTGGTCCTCTCCGCAATCTGAGCCAGCTCTTCCATATCCTTCGTCTGGTCCAACCTAATCAGCTTCCCTCTCTGCCTCCTGAGGAGGCTCAATGCGACTCCGTAGCCGCTGTCGATCAGCCCCGGCGAGTAGATTGGCACCCCCGCCTCGAAGGCAGCGGCGACAATGCTGTCGATTCCCTTTTTCGAGAGAAACTCCCCGAATCGATGGAGGAACTCCCTAGTGGAATAGGTCTGAGCCGGGTCGAGCGTGTCGGCAAACCTGTAAATTGTGTTCTCCAGCTTCCTGTACTGCATCTCGTCGGCGTAGACATCATAGAACCTGTCGACTTTGAGCTTCAACAGTTCTTCGTCGTCCGCCAGCCATGTACCTTGGTAGTAGTGGTAGCCAAGGGCTTCGAGTATGTCTTCCGATATGTTGGCTCCCGAGCTTACTAAAACGTCGACGTACCTCTTCTTAATCAGCCATCTAATTATCTTCCACTGCCCGGTTGTGCTAAGCGATCCTGTCAAGCCTAAGAAGATGGTCAAGTCTTTCTGCCGTGCCATCTCGGTCCAGATTTCTGCCGCCTGGCCAAGCTTCTTTCCTTGGAAGCCTGTTTGTGACATCTCTTCCAGCAGGTTGGAGATGCTCTTCTTTCCCACATCTATGGTTACGACCGGTTTCGAAAGAACGTCCTTCTTTGATACCACGCCGCGCCGTCGAGGCGACTGCTTAATTGCTTTGCCTTACACGACACCGATTGCTCTTTCCTTCTCACATAACTGTCATCCGCCCTCGACTTCAGGGCCTCACTTTACTGTCACTGATTTCGCAAGGTTGCGTGGATAGTCCGGATCTTGCTTCTTTGCGACTGCGAAGTGATACGCCAGGAGTTGGAGAGGAATTACCTCTACTACCGGCATGAATTTCGCTTGCACTTTCGGTACGCGGACAAAGAACTTGTAGACACCGTCTTCGTCATCCGAGACACCAATCACATCCGCTCCTCTTGCACGCAGCTCTTCGGAGTTCGACAGCGCGTCAACATGGCTAAGGCCCGACGGGTTTATGACGACAACTGGAGTCCCCTTTCCGATCAGGGCGAGCGTACCATGCTTTAGCTCGCTCGCAGGCATCCCTTCTGCGTGGACGTAAGATAACTCCTTCAGTTTCAGCGCCCCTTCAAGCGCAACAGGGCTCTGGTATCCTCTTGCCACGAAATAAAAGTCCGGCCTGTCTCGGTACTTCTTCACGATCCTACGAATGAGCTGTTCCGTTCTCAGGGCCTCGGTCACTGCTTCGGAGAGGTCCCTCATGGCCTCAGCCGGCATGGTCGCCTCCTCCCTCTTGCCCACGACCGCGTCGACGACCATGTTGGTGACGATTATCTCTGCCGTGAAGCTCTTTGTAGCGGCGACACCTACCTCGGGCCCACAATTGAGCAGAAGAACGACATCGCTTTCCCGTGCCAGCGTAGACCCTGCCGCATTCACAATGGAAAGGATTCTCGCTCCTCTATTCTTGGCTCCCTTGACTGCTTCCAGGACGTCCGCCGTCTCGCCGCTTTGAGATAGCGCTATCACAACTGAACCCTTGCCAATGAATCCCTCGTGCTCCCTTAGTTCTCCCGCCACCACGGCATCGCAGCGGATTCCTGCTTCCTGATTCAACCTCGATTTCATCAGAAGTCCTGCGTGGTAGCTGGTTCCGGAGCCCGTAATGAAGAGCGAGCTCGCGCCCCTGATAAGGCGCGCGAATTCCGCGACCTTGAAGGCATCTTGCATCGAAGCGCTGACAACCGTTTGAGGTTGCTCGTTGATCTCCTTCAGGGTGTAGTGGGTATAGTCAGTCTTTGAAATGTCGGAGAGCTCCCACGCCACCTGAGTCGGATTGCGCTTGACCTCGTGCCCGTCGCTCTTGACGATTCTGATCTCACGGTTCGTGATTTCGACCGCCTCCTGATTGTCAAGGAAGACGGTCCTGTCGGTGTGCTCTATGAATGCCAAGACATCGCTGGCTAGGAACATCTTGCCGTCCCCCACTCCTACGATAAGAGGAGCGTCCTTCCGTGCCCCTACTATGACGTCCGACCGGTCTTGAAACAGGACCGCTATTGCATACTGCCCTTCGAGCTTTCTTATGGTGGCGAGTGTTGCCTTAAGGGGGTCTCTTGCACGTCTGTGCTCCTCCTCCAACAAGTGCGCAATCACTTCGGTGTCCGTTTCGCTCTTGAACTTATGCCCCTTTTTCACCAAGCCTTCCTTCAATGTGACATAGTTCTCGATTATCCCGTTGTGGACCACTGCGATCGTGTCTCCGCACCCCATATGGGGGTGAGCATTCTTGTCTGTCACACCACCATGTGTGGCCCATCTCGTGTGTGCAATTCCCGAGTTGCCTCGTAGTTCCGAGAGTTTCTTCTTAGCCTCAATCTCGTTGATTCGCCCTGCGCCCTTCCGAACGTGCAGCCGCCCGTCGGCCGCTGTTACCATGCCGGCCGAGTCGTATCCTCGATACTCGACCCTTCGCAAGCCAGCGAGTAGTATGGACGAGACAGGTTCCTCTGCTACGCAGGCGATAATCCCGCACATGCTGCACGCGAATAACACTGCGGCGATAATAAGTCCCGCCAAAGGATTACCTTTACCATGCAACGGAGTGTGTGAACGCTTCCTCTACAAGTGTCGAAAGGTTGCGCGCACCCTGCAAAACTGTTTTCTAGTGGTATTCTCTTCCTAAAAGTTGTGCGAGAAGCACTTCTCTTCGAACCGGGTTCCAAGGTTGGAACGGCCAAGCGGGTCCTAGTGTCGGATAAGCCCGATGGCTTCAGGCCGGCTTCCGCCAAAGTCGGTCAAGGCATCTTGTCGTTGCTTGCGTCAGGTCCGCATTATCCGGCGGAAATTGCCCGCGCGCTGAAGATCCATCACCAAACTGTGTATTATCACATCGGACGTCTCGAAAGAGCTGGCCTTATCACGCGAGCAGGGAAGCAATCAATCCGCGGGGGCGAAGCAATCCTCTTCGCCCTTTCCTCCGACGGCTACGCAGTCGAGTTTCAGGTGAAAGGCGAGCCTCTTCCGACGCTGCAGACCTCGATGAAGTCAAGGGCACTGGGGGCATTCTTCAAGGAGTTCATCGACGACGGTGCGCTGGAAGGATGGATTGTGGTAGGTTCACCGCTTCAACACGGCTCAACAGGGACTCAGGCTCGCGACGGACACTACGCCGTGCAACTTGGCTTCGCTCTGGGACAGTTTGTCCAGCTCCCCGAGAGATTCCCTGTCAAACTAGATGTCGACGTAAAGGCAGAGAATCTTAGGGGTTCGAATCTGATAATTGTAGGAGGCCCGAGAAACAACGTCATATCAGAGGAACTCAACCGGTATGTCCCAATCAGGTTCAAGGAAGGAGGCTTCTGGGGCTCGATAGTCGACGACGAGGGGAAGTCATACGGTTCTGAACTCGATTGCATCGTCGCCAAAGTCCCTAATCCCTGGGTTGCCGGGAAAACCTGCGTCATGGCGGCCGGCCTTACGGGGGCAGGAACCAAAGCAGCCATCATCGGCATCTGTAATCAGGCCGATCAGCTCTTCAAGAATTACCACGCCGGCGCATACGCCTGCGTTCTCCGAGGCGTGGACAAGGACGGTGACGGTAAGGTGGACTCCGTTGAAATCCTGCGGAGACTCTAGTCCTTACGCTCTTCTTCCCCTGCGGCCGCCTTTCTTCCTTGTGGTGTCGTGGGGGATGGGCGTAACGTCTTCAATCCTTCCTATTCTGAACCCCGCCCTTGCTATCGCTCTGATTGCCGCCTGAGCTCCTGGTCCCGGTGTCCTCGGACCAGTCCCTCCTACGGCTCTGACCTTTATGTGGACTGCGTTTATGCCCTTCGCCTTCGCTACGTCCGAAGCCGCGGACGCGCTTCGCATCGCAGCATACGGAGAAGACTCAAATCTGTCAGCCTTCACATGCCTCCCGCCTGAGGAAAATGAGATGGTCTCTGCCCCCGTAAGGTCTGTGATGTGGACGATAGTATTGTTGTAACTGGAGTAGATGTGAACTACTCCCCAGCGATCCTTTGCAATTTCTTCTTCAGAAGCCAGCTATCAACGTCACCCCTTGGTCACCTGAGCCGACATTTGCGCATTTGCCGCCGCCGCAGTTTCTTTCTCTTCTTCCTTGTTTTCTACAGCGATTACTTCTTGAGCTGTGGCGACGACTTCACCTTTCCCTTCGGCTGGAGTTGGATGAGCCCTCGCGTGATTGTCCCCTACCAGAACAATAGTGGACTCTTCCTCGTGGCCAACACCATATCCAGGGATTGTAATTATCCTGTTTCCGATTTTCACATGTCCATGCACGATTAACTGTCTAGAGTGCAGGGGTGAGAGTGCCATCCCCTTCTTGAAGACGATGGTTTGCAACCTTCTCGACAGTACGTCCTCGACCGTCAGGCTCAGAATGTCATCGAGCGTTGCAGCCTCACCTACGAGGCCACTTCTCCTTAGGCTGTCCAGAAGCTTCTTCTCTTCCCTCAATCTGACCTGTTCCGTCGCAGCGAGCAAGGTCCTCGCCTGTTTCCTCACCGAACTCAGATGCGTCTGTGACCTCCACAGCTCCCTCTTGTTCCGCAGTCCGAAAGTTCCGAGCAGGTATAACTCTTGAGCAAGCTGGTCGGCCCTCCATGGACTACGCGGCCGGCTGTACTGCTTCCTAGCCTTCCTTGGGTCTCCCAAGTGCTACTTCTCTTCCTTCTTCTCCCCTGCTTCTTTGGCAGCGGCGATGAGAGCTGCCTTCCTCACACCCACCGTCCTCCCCTTCCTCCCAGTGCACCTGGTCCGCTGCCCCCTAACTTTCAGGCCGAGGCCATGCCTAACGCCCTTCCAACTCTGAATGTTCTTCTCGTCGTCTATGTCTCCTTTGATGACGAAGTCCATGTCGGAACCAAGCAACTGTTTCGTCTCGCCTGTGTCGGGATCACTCCTTCTGTTATAGTACCACTTTGGGAGCGTCGACTTTGTCGCGTTCAGGATTGCAGTTTCAACTCCACGAACTTGTTCCTCGCTCAATGTCCCTAACCTTGCCTTTGGGTCGAGGCCCAGCCTGGAAGTCACGACACTAGCGAAATTGTATCCTACTCCTCGCAGGTCCGAAACAGCAGCTATGAGCTTCTTGGTGCCATCAAGATCCCTGCCAGCGATCCTGACGAGGTGCCTGAACTCTGCCGTCTGGGCCATCTTTCAAAGTCGCCCGGCCCTCTCAGGTTATAAGTTTTGAAGCCCTCTGCGGGCGGGGTGAGCAAGTTCTTCGGAGACAGGCTTACGGCAACTATCCGAAAACTGGGAAAGGGAGAGTCGAACCAAGCCACACGCTCAGGTGTTGGGACATTGGGGGCCATGCGATAACTACGATCGCGTGCTAGCTGTTCCTAGCTTATTTGGCAGCCGCAAGACAAGAAGGTGTTCCCTTGCGGGACACATGCCGAAGCCTTTCCCACGTGCACGACCCTGCGTGAGCATAAACAACTTGATGCTCTAGGCTCGGCTCCACACCCCGCTAAACCTTTTTAACCATAACACGCTTCCGGCCCACGAACGCGGCGTTTCATCGGATGTATCGCAATTCAGTAGGAGCAGCAGTAGTTGCTTAGAGTGAAGGTCCTAGACGAATCGACGAATTCCGTCGCACTTCAACTCGAAGGAATCGACCGATCCTACGCGAACGCGGTGAGACGATTCTGCATCGCGGAGGTGCCGTCGATGGCAATCGACGACGACGTTATACTCGAAAACTCATCTGTCCTCTACGACGAGATACTCGCGCATAGGCTTGGAATGGTTCCAATCAAGACTGACCTTGAAAGATACAATCTCCCCGAGGAATGCGACTGCGGAAATCCCCTCGGTTGCCATAAGTGCAGAGTACTATTCGTGCTTGATGCGAAGGGGAGAGACAAAGTTTCCACTGTATACACAGGCGACCTGGTCTCCGAGGACAGGGAGGTAAGGCCAATAAGCGAAACGATTCCCATAGTGAAGCTAGCGCAAGGGCAAGCCGTCAAGCTGGAGGCGTATGCCCGCCTCGGGAAGGGTAAAGAACACGCAAAATGGCAGCCATGCACCGTCGCCGTTCTAACGGAGGGGAAAAGTGAGGGTGTGTTTAACCTCATGGTCGAATCGGCTGGAGGCCTTCCTGCAGGAACAATCGTCACAAAGGCGGCGGAGCTACTTGAAAGGAAGCTGAAGGAAATCCAGATCTCAGTAGCGGGCGGCGTGACATCGTTATGAATTCCTGCAATCCTATTCGAAGACAGGCGACGGTGATGCTCGAGAGGGCAGGAAAGCAGCACGGCGCTCCAATCTGGTCAGCCGCCGCGAAGTTGTTGGCAAGGCCAGGAGGGACGAATACTGAAGTCAACCTGGGCCATATCTCGAGGATTGCAGAGCAGGGGCAGGCAATTTTCGTCCCTGGCAAGGTCCTCGGCGCCGGTGTCTTGGACAAGAAACTTGTGATAGGCGCATTCTCGTTCTCCGAGAGCGCGAGATCCAAACTGATCTCCGCAGGAGGTACGCCCCTATCCATACGTGAATTCCTGGCAAAATACCCGAAAGGGAGTGGTGTAAGGCTTGTCCAGTGAAGGAACAGTCTACGTTGACGCGACCAACCAAATAGCAGGAAGGTTGTCGTCAAAAGTTGCAAAGCTGTTAATATCAGGGAGGCGGGTGGTCGTTGTGAATGCTGAGAAGTCGCTGCTATCTGGCTCCAGAACTTCGGTTGTGAGGCAGTGGCAGGAGAGGCTGGAAATCTCGAGCCATGTTAACCCGATCTACGGCCCAATCCATCCTCGTAGACCGGACAATATTCTGAAGCGAATGGTCAGGGGAATGGTTCCCAGAAAGAAGGCCAAGGGTGTGACTGCGATGAAGAGGCTAAGAGTCTACGTAGGACTCCCTCCCGATGTTGATGCCGGTAAGCTTACCCAGTTCAAAGACGCAACTGCTCCTAGGCCAACGCCTGTGTATGTGACGATGAAGGATCTTTCAAAGACGCTGGGATGGAACGAATAAAATGGTGAACCCTACGCCGAAGGTTGTAGTGAAAAAGCCCCCGAAGCTTTACTCGGGCGCCAGGAAGACCGCGAGGGCGACGGCAGCGATTCAGCCGGGGGTTGGAAGAATAAGAATTAACGGTGTCCCCGTGGAACTTTGGGAACCAGAGCCCGCAAGGCTACATCTCCTAGGCCCCGCGCTCGTAGCAAAAGAAGTGAGGGATAAGTTCGATGTCGACGTCAGCGTTTCAGGTGGGGGGTTTATGGGCCAGGCTGATGCCGCTGCAATGGCGATAGCCCGCGCATTCGTCGACCAAGTAAGAGGAAGCGAGATCAGGGAAAGGATGAATGCATATAATAAATACCTATTATCTGGTGACCCGAGACAAGCGGAACCGAAGAAATTTGGAGGCCCTGGAGCGCGCCGCAAGAGACAAAAGTCATACAGGTGATCAACAATGATGATTCCAATACGCTGCTTCACTTGTGGTAACCTAATCGGGGACAAATTCACATCCTTCCAGACAAGGGTGAAGGAAGGGGAGGAACCAGCGAAGGTACTCGACGACCTGGGATTAAAGAGATACTGCTGTAGGAGCATGTTGATTTCTTCCGTCGATGTCATCGACCAAGTCTTGCCGTTCTATAGCAGAAGGGCAGAGCTGCAGTAGAAGCGAGGTGCCACAGTAAGTGTCCGTCATCCAAGACGACGACGCGGGCTCCGAGGACAAGATGGTGGCCCACCAACTCAGCGAGAAGGCACTGCTCGCTACGGGAATCAGGATTGGGACATCCGTCAGGACAAAGACCATGGAGCCTTTCACAACCAGGCCGAGGCCCGACGGTCTTCACATGATCGACTATTCCAAGACACTTCACCGAATCGACGTAGCCGGTAAATTCATCGCAACGACCGGGGCGCAAAACACGGTCGTGTACACGAGCAGAGAACACGGAACCATGGCAGTGGAGAAATTCTGCGAGTTGACTGGTGCGGTCCCGCTGATTGGGAGGTTCATGCCGGGTACCTTCACGAACCCCCTCTATCCTGGCCATCTTGATGCCGAGCTTGTAATCGTCGCCGACCCACTTTCAGACACGCAAGCCATCGTAGAAGCGGGGAGCCTAGGTGTCC
>CAZHNH010000017.1:0-14620 GCA_964533695.1 uncultured Nitrosopumilales archaeon
ATGTCTACGAGATGTCAGACACCCAAAGGATAGCGCAACAGTCGATCCTGCTCGATGACCACGCGGCTCCAATGGGTTGGGATTTCAAACCACTTGGTATCCATTCCCACTGGGCCTACAATTTTCATGGCAAGGATGCTAGATCTAGAGTGTCACAAGCATGCCAGTTGTTATATTCCTCTGTGAGAGAGGCAACATGTGCCCTCTGAACTCAAGACAAGCTACGAAGGGTTCATGGTGATCGCTCTCAGGGAAGCAAAGAAGTCACTAAGAGAGGGGAACAAAGGTTTCGGGGCAGTCCTCGTCAAAGACTCACGAGTTCTTGCCAGGACACACGATACAACGGTTACAGAATCTGACCCCACGGCCCACGCAGAAATCAAACTCATCAGATCCATCGCTAAGAGAGGCCTCGGAAAGGAGCTTGAAGGCTCTGTTGTCGTCTCGACGCACGAGCCGTGCCCGATGTGCACAGGGGCGGCTATCTGGGCCGGAATCTCTGAGGTCGTCTACGGCACGTCCATTCATAGGTCAAGACGACTCGGGAGGACAGTGATCAACATGGGGTGCGAGGAAGTCATTGCCGAGGGGCCGTCAAGGACGAAGGTAATCGGTGGCGTGCTCGCAGACCAATGCGCCAGGCTCTATGAAACCTCGGTCAGGGAGCTTGTGAAAAAGTTCAGAGGCGGGGGACCTGCCAGCTGGAGCGATGCTGGTCGAGAACTGACCATGAGGAGGGTTGCTTGGGCCAATCAGAGCCGGGACCGAATCAACTCCACCGTACACGGAAGTGATGTCAGGAAGGCGTACCAACTGATACTAATGAAGATAGGCATAGACAGCGCGCAAGCGCCCATCGAAGAAGAATCCGGTGACAGACTGGTCTTTCGTTCTGAGAATCCGTGCCCCGCACTAGACGCATGTGAGATTCTGGGCCTCGACACAAGAAAAGTCTGCAAATTACACTCCGAAGGGGCAACAGACGCGCTAATCAAGAGCCTGAATCCCAGACTGAAGTTCACCCGTGATTATTCAGAAATTAGGCCCTCAAGCCCCTTTTGTAGGGAGATCATCGAACTACAAGACTAATTCTCTGGTCCAGATCAGGAACTCCACTTTGAACCAATCGCAACCTGACAACGGTCAAATCAGTCAAACATGATTTCAGAGGTCGGTTTTCAAATGAGGCAAATACGATGGTCCGGAATGTCAGATTCAATCTCTGTTAGTCAAATAGAGTTCATACAGGGCTTGTAGAAGGTGGGGCCGGCGAGATTTGAACTCGCGATCGCCAGCGCTCTGGTGCCTAACCCCAGGCTGGTATCCTTGACCAAACTGGACGACGGCCCCCTAGGACAGGGGCAGAAGTCCGAGTCGGTTTAAGGATTCGGCAGTCAATTGACGCACGCGAGCCTCCTCGAAGGAGTGGTGAGACAAGACATCAATGAGGATGACTTTCGGGACTATTTCCTGATCAAGGTGCGAAAACACCATTTCCCCGAGGGTTGCGGAGGATGTCAACTCTGAACCAACCCGAGCATCTCGATTATTTTCGAGTAAGTATAGTCTGATAGGTCGGCCTTGTATTGCGAAAGCAGACGAATCAGTGGGGCGAAATCTTTGAGACCGATAGTACGCCTAAGGCGTGGCGAGAGGCTCCCACCGATGAAGAGGTATTGAGCGGCCGTTGTGACATTCCTGGGCTTGCGGTCGGTGCCAGCAGATTCGAAGTCAATTATCCAAGGAACACCTTCGGCCACGACCGCATGCTTCCGTAAATTGCTGAGCTGACCGTGATCAATTCCCATGATGTCCAACTTTCGGCATTGGTTCAAGATAGAATGCATCATCGTCTTCGCCGTGTTCCTTGTGCCCCTTCCCTTGAGGCCACGGAGCCATTCTTCAAGCTCAACGTAGTCAAGAAGTTTCATCAGAATGAAGTCCTCAGTGTGGTTGTAGACTGCTGGACCCACTCCCACCAGATTTGCCAGTGACGCAATCCTTGCCTCCGCTTCCATGTCAGGCCTGTTCGCGTCGGTCCTTCTGATTTTGAGCGCCATGAGTTCCCCACCTACTTTCGCAGCGACAACTATTCCCACCGTTCCGATGCCCATAACGTTTAGTCTGCCGATTCTCGGGTGCCCTCGAAATACGAGCTCCTCAACCCCCAAATTCTTTAGCTGGCTGATCCTTGACTTGGCCGAATTCAGCGATATCTCTGGATAGGTAAGCACGTTGATGTACGGAGTCCTCGTGAGCTCTTCAATCCGGGCGGATTCCGAACGCGTCGCTGACAATTTCCTTGATTCCAATGTCCAACCACTTTGAGGTTTTCGCCTTCTGCTCAAGCCGTGCGCCTGAGATGACCGAACCGCTCCTCTTCAGCCCTCTGTCCAATTCGTGTGATGAGACACTCTGTCCAACCTTCCCCTTCAGTGTATCCTGAAGGAAGTCCGTGAGCTTCGTGTGCTTTCGGGGGCGAAGGATTCTTGCTCTTGCGTCGTCATCTACCCAGACGAGTTCAGCCCGTTGACGATTTGCAGATATGAACGCCTTCAAATCCTTACGTCGGTCAACAGCAGGGCCAATCCGTTGCTCGAACGCAGGAAGGGTGTCGTACTCCGGTATGATCAGAATCGCGCTCGATCGCGTATTGTCCGAAGCAGCCATGCAGCGGGCTACAGTGAACCCGTGGAGCTCGAGATGCCGAACCATCTGTCTGGCCGCCCTTCTCAACTCCCCCCATAATGTGTCCTCACTCATGACCGGGTGTGAAAAGACGACAGCGACGACACGTTTTCTCAGCTCAGAGTGCTCAAAGCCCCGCATCTTCACGAAGTACGCCCCGCTGGGGTTGTTTAGAAACTCTCTTGATGCGAGTATCATCCTGCCAAGCTTCTCCCCCGAGACCGCAATTCCTAGGTCCCGTCCTTCGTCTACCGGATCATGCAAATGGAAAGGATACCCATCGGCCCGGAGCTTCATCGTTGCGAAGTACCTCAGGG
Source organism: uncultured Nitrosopumilales archaeon (assembly GCA_964533695.1). Taxonomy (GTDB): domain Archaea; phylum Thermoproteota; class Nitrososphaeria; order Nitrososphaerales; family Gagatemarchaeaceae; genus UBA183. The sequence continues at coordinate 3,006 of CAZHNH010000017.1, forward strand.
TCTCCTTGAGACCACCGTGCTCCATCACGAGGACCTCTGCTACGTACCCGCTGAACCCCCGCACTTCAATTTCTGCACCGTACACGCCGGCGGCAATCATGAACATCTTCAGGAGTCTGATTTGTGTCTTGTCCGATTCCCGAAGGCTGCTCACGATCTTCGCGTGAAACAGTGAACGGTCAGCGGCGCTCTTCCAATCTCCCTTCTCGACGGCGTAGCAAGGGACGATGTTGACCCTTATCCCACCAACCAGGGCCTCGGTGTAGGGATGTTGGGCATACTTCTTCCCCTGGGGAAAACCTTTGGTCGCTATCTTGCCCACAGCAAGCCCTATCTTTTCGAACTCCTCCTCGGGTGTGTCAGGGTCAATCCTCACGAAGACGTCCAAATCTACGTGCTGAGGGAGCCAAGTTCCCTTTGCATAAGAGCCGCCCAGAAAGACCCCCCTAGTTTCCGGGAACTTCGCTGCCGCGAGTCTTGTTCTTGCAAGAAGAGACCTTGCCGTCGACTCAAGCATCCTTTCCTGTCTGGATGAAGGCATCATCTCGATGGCGGCGTTCAGTGTTACCTCTCGAATTCCACTTTTCAAACTAGCGCGTACGCCCCCATGTCTGTGTAAGTGGGGCCCTGCCGACTTAGGACGCTCGATTTCAACTTGAGTTCCTTGAGCGTGATCTCACCGAAAGTGCGGTTGGCATTCAGTCGCAGGAGTTGGGTCAGATTACTGGAACCCCGGTTTGACCTGACCCTGGCCAAAGTGGCGTGGGCGGTGAAGGGTTTTCGATCACTTTCTCCGATTCCTTCAAGGACAGTTATAGCTGCATCCGCAGTTGCCTTGAAGCGGACCTCCTGGTCAGGGGCTACCCCGGCCCACACGACGCCGGGCCTGTGCACGCTCGGGAACGCCCCGACTCCCTTCACCTCTGCTATGAGGGCGTTAAGGTGAAGCCCCCGGAGGCGATTGTCAGCCTCCAGGGCCTGGGCCTGAGATATCTCTCCAAGGAATTTCACCGTGAAGTGAATGTTCTCCTTTTCTACGATCTTGATGTCGGCCCCTGTCGAGGTGAGCTCTCCTTGGAACGCAACAATAGCGTCGAGAACTTTAGGGTCAGAAATGTCGAGGGCGACGAAGGCACGCACAGTCTTTGTCCAGCGGGGACTTGATTTAAATCCGCACTGGCATTGCCAACAGGAGACGCGCCTTGCTTATAGTTGCGATAACCGGAATGCCGGGCGCAGGAAAGTCAACTGCAGCCCAAGCTCTGGTAGGGAAAGGATGGAAACGCGTCGTCATGGGTGATGTGGTCAGAGAGGAGACGAGAAGGAGAGGGCTCGAACCTGATTCGAAGAACACGGGCGATGTCATGAAACAGCTAAGGCGCGAACGGGGAGACTCGGCCATCGCAGAGCTCTGTTTGGAGGCCATGCGTGAAACGGGCTCGGGCAAACTTGTCGTTGATGGCATTCGTTCGATGTCAGAGGTCGAGACGTTCAAGAAATCCGCAAGAGTGATTCTGATCGCTGTGCAGGCTTCGCAGGGCCGGAGGTTTGCCCTTTTGAAAGAGAGAGGAAGGAGAGACGACCCGCTCTCGTACGAGATGTTTCTGAAAAGAGAGGAAAGAGAATTGAATGTCGGAATAGGCGAAGCCATTGCACTCGCGGATGAGGTGGTGTTGAACGAGCACACTACACCCGACAAGCTGGCCGTGGAAATACTCGAAGTGGTCGACCGATGGGTGAAGAAGGAAAAAAAGAATGCCGACTGAACGAAGGGTCAAGGTAACCCTTGAAGCATTCGTATCGCCTTCGGAAGATACGGAGAAGGTTATGGATGCACTGAGGAATGTCCTTGGGGGGAGTCCTGCGCAAGCATCCGAGGAGGGAAGGATGGTTAGGCTGGTCTCAGAAGATGCAGGCGCTCTCGACCTATTGCGCAATCAATTGAGAGATAGGCGGATCAGGGGCGCCGCACGGAGAGTACTCATGTCTGGACTTGAGGGTGATCTTGCTTCGTTAATGCTGAACAAGCAGGCTGCGGTTGTTGGGGTGGTCGCATTGTGTAGCAGCCCGGACCAATCGCCGCTGGGCCCAATATACGCCAAGCTGGAATCCGAAGATATTTCAGGCGTAATCGATTGGCTTACGGCCTACGAGTCAGGATAGGGAACGTCGACTGTCAGCCCGTCCTTCGCGGCTATGGTCTCGGAGAATACCGAACGAGCCTGTCTTACCAAGCTCGCGACGCTAGCGTAACGTGCACTAAAGTGGGTGAGCGCAAGTCGACGAACTTCAGCCTCTTTCGCCAACTCCGCCGCCTCAATGCAGGTGCTATGCTTTCGGTCCACTGCCTTCTCTTCGTCTTTGCCATGGAATGTCGAATCAAAGATGAGAAGGTCGCATCCTCCGAAGAACCTTGCCAGCCCTTTGGAAGGCCTCGTGTCTCCGGAGTAGCCTATCTTCCTTCCCCTCCGGGGAGGTCCCGCAACGTCTGATGGAATGACGATGCGCCCGTTCGCCATCACTTTCCGTCCCCTTTGGAGTCTGGACCAAAGCTTCCCCTCAGGGACCCTAAGCGCCCTTGCTTTGTCAGGGAAGAAGACGCCAGGCCTCCCGCGCTCTTCGACGACGTACGCATACGCCTCTACAGAGTGCCTCGCTTCTGCAGCTCTTATCTTGAAGTCTGCAGTGCGCAATACGATCCCTCGCTTTGCGGGTGAAAAGTTGATTTGAAACGGCAGCCCGATGTGAAGGAGGTCGGAGGTGACTTCTAGCCACTTCAACAGACTAGACGGCCCGACTATGTTCAATGGCTTGGTCCTCTGGGCCATTCCCATCGTCTGCAGAAGGCCCAGCAGACCAGTGACATGGTCGCCATGGAGATGCGTTACGAGGATTGACATCTCTTTGTTGAGTCCGATGCCTTGTCTCAGGATTTGGCGTTGGACCCCTTCGCCGCAGTCTAACAACAAGACACTTCCCTCCCTCTGAATGCATATGGCCGGGAGGCCACGGTCACTCGTAGGGGCGGCTGAGCTCGTTCCTAGAAAGGTCACCGTTAGCTTGGCCATTCTCACTTCCTTCTTAGAATTGTAATTGTTCTCGTAAGCAGTTTATGAACGTAAAGGTCGTGTTCGTCCTCAACGGTTGCCTCACCGGAGTCTTCAATCTTCTGCATCTTGGAGTGCATGATGACCATCCGCGATCCCGCTCTCAGGAGCGAAGGGAGTGTCTGCATCGTCTTCTTCAGGACGGCGCTTGGACGATTTCCCCTAGTGCTCGACGCCCTCCCATAGGGCACATCGGTTGCGATCGCGTCCACATGCATGACTGGGTTGTAGAAGGCGTCCGCGCGAATCACGCCCAACCAATTCTGCCCGAAATGCTTCATGTTCATTAGAGACCCACGAACCATTCTCTCTGCTTCGTCTGAGACGATCACTTTCGCGCCAGCCTCGAAAGCCTCTATTGCAAGGCTCCCCGTCCCACAGAATGGGTCCAGGAACGTTTCACCTTCTTTGAATCGGCTCAGGTTGACCAGTGCCCGAGCCAATTTTGGGAAGATGGCAGATGGGTGGAAAAAAGGGCGGGCACGGGGTCTACGAGTCACCCATGCCTGGTTCATCTCTCCGGGCCTTGTCAACGCAAGATACTCGCCAGATCTGCCATGAATCAGACTTATTTCGAAGTCCGGGTGTCTGAGGTCGACCTCGGCGTTCAGACCACGCATAATTGCCGCTGGGTCGAAACCCGCAGGCTTCCCCCCGAGGTTGAACCTCAGTAGTCGCACCTGTTTACCCGACACCTCTGCTGCAACGTCCGCTGCAGTGTCTATCATTCGCCCGACCCTTCTCGAAAAGGCAATCCGTCTGCCAACTACGAACGGGTCGGCGACTGAATCGACGATTAGTACTCTCTTCTCTGGCGATCGGAACTTTGAATGAGGGTCGTATGCGAGGAACAGCGCTTTCGCTTCAGCCTCTGGAATTGTTGTCCCCTCCCCCGACAGCAGAACGAGAGACCTACTCATCGAGAGTCTTTAGATGGGCGACAATCGCGTCCGAAACATCAACCTTGCAGAACTCCCCAGGGACCGTGTTCGTTACCACTATGGTCTCGACCCCCCCTTCCTGCAGTTTGGGAAGAGCGTCTGCTACGAAAAGGCCGTGTATGCAGACCGCCACCACTTTCTTCGCACCCTGCGCCCTTACTGCTTCGGCGGCGGCCCGTATGGTCCCACCTGTGCTAACGATGTCATCGACTATGATCACGTCCTTTCCTTCGACTTCGAGCTTCGCGTCCTTTACCTTTACGCCTCCAGTGACCTTGTCGCGGGTTTTCGTGAGCTGGAGAAGCTTTGCTCCATAAAGCTGGGCGAAAGCCTCAGTCCGCCTGGAACCACCAAGATCAGGAGAGATTACGACCGAGTCTCCTAACCCGAGCTCAGTCTTGGAATACTCGACCAGGCTCGGAATCGCCGACACGCTATAGACAGGGAACGAAAAGAGCGATAGCCCTATTGCCGAATGAATGTCAACTGTGACGAGCCTTCTAACACCAGCCGAACGCATGAGATGGGCGATTACGCCGAGAGTGACAGCTTCGCCGGGAAGAAATGCTTTGTCCTGCCTCGCATAGGCGAGGTACGGAACGACCGCCGTGATCTTAGCTCCCTCCTGGCTCAGGTAATGAGATGCCAGTAGGAGCTGGAAGAGGTGAGTGTCCACAGGAGGGTGAGTTGACTGGACCAGGATGACGCTCTTGCCGGTGACGTTATCTTCGGACGAGAACTTTGTCTCGCCGTCGGGAAAGACCTTGAATTCAGACTTCATCAATGGCACGCCCATCTTTTTGGCGACTGCGCCGCCTAGCTCCAAGGACGCGGGGCCGGCGAGAACAAGCTTCTCAGCCATCGCTGTCAGGCGTGCTCCGCTCCCAATTGTATTTAACGAATTGTCGCGCGATTGCAGGCTCAGCCTACGACAGGAATGGTTAAGGCATGGTCGGGACGGGATCGGCCCCATACATATGGACCAGATTTGTCCGGAATGCGGAGTCGGTGTAATGATATACGATATGCCAACCAAGCGTTTCGGCTGCAAGAACTGCGGCGCGTTCCTGACGAGAGACCAGCTGACAGAAGCGAGGCACAAACAGAAGACCCCCACTGAAGATGAGAGACGCAAGAAGTCAAGACAGCAGTCCGACTATCTCGAATGGTGGCTGAGCGGCAACAAAGAACAGTAAGCACCCGGTTGGATGAGCCGCCGTCGAAAAGCCCGGTTTCGGGTCTGAAATCCGGCTCGGGCCATCATCCGTGTCCTTCCGCTGTCGATTTCAATCGTGCAAAGCAGAGTGCAATGACATGCCGGGTGTTTTCGCTCATGTCAAGTCTCCCTGCCTGACTCTGGGTGAACCATCCGTAATCCGATGATTCGGCATTGAGGATTACTTCGCCCTCCACTCTGCTGGCAAGGTAGTCGACAAGGACGTAGTGGTATCTCGGCCTTTTTCTGTCACCCAGGTGAATGTCAGTTGCAACGTCAAGCAGTCCCTCAAGAGCAATTGTGAGGCCCGTCTCTTCGCACACCTCACGCAGTGCAGCATCTGTAACCCGCTCCCCAAGCTCCACGAGTCCCCCGGGCAACGCCCATCGCCCTTCATTTGGCGGGAACTTTCGCTTCACGAGAAGCACCTTATTGCCGTCGTGGACAAGAGCTCCCGCCCCAACCAGGGGCCGTGACGGATATTCCCTCCGCGCCTTCATCGAGAGGAATTCGTCTCGTATCCGTTTTAAGCATACGCTGCTGGACAGCCAGCCATGGTAAGAGTCGAGATGCTCGCCGTCGGAAGGGAACTTCTGATTGGAAGGACGGTGAATACTAACGCCCAATGGCTTGGGGCGAGACTGGCGAGGAAGGGCTCGCGTCTGGCGGAGATCACGACCATCGACGATGACCTTGCGGAAATCGCCTCTGGTCTGAAAGGATGTTTGGCAAGGGAGCCTGACTTCCTAATCGTTGTCGGTGGGCTTGGTCCTACGCCTGACGATATGACGCTCAAGGGAGTCGCACGAGGTACAGGGAAACGCCTCAGAATTAACGGCGGCGCGTTGGCGCTAATCAAGGAGCATTATGAAGGACGCAACCTCAGCGGCATCGAGATGACTCCTGCTCGGACCAAGATGGCCATGCTTCCAACTGGTGCCGCCCCCATAAGAAACGCGTCGGGGACTGCTCCAGGGGTCAGGCTGGTCATCGGGCCAACTGCAATCTTTTGCCTCCCGGGGGTTCCTTCTGAGATGAAGAGGATATTCAGGGACTCGGTTGAGCCTCTGATATTCAAGAGATTGGGGAGGCTTTCACGGAAATACGTGCGGATGACTGTTGAGGGCATTTACGAATCGGCGTTGGCACCGCTGATTGCTCAGGAGCTGAAGTTGCACCCGAGCGCGTACATCAAGTCTCATCCCAGAGGGATCCGTGAAGGGAAGTCGCGGATCGAGTTGGACGTTGCCGTGGTAAAGAAAGACGAGAAGGGGGCTTACAAGTCAATCTCCATGATAGTTGGGGAAATCAAACGCGGGATTAAAGCCGAGGGCGGGAAGGTCGTGTCTGAAACGGGACCGGATGAGCAAAGGAAGAGTTGACCCGTCATGGACCTGATTTTCGTCACAGGGACTGCCGGGTCTGGAAAGTCTCTCCTCACAAGCTCTCTCAAGAGGTGGTACGTAAGCAGAGGCGAAGATGCAATCGCGGTCAATCTTGACCCCGGAGTGATCACCCTCCCGTACGAGCCAGACGTGGACGTGAGGCTAACGGTCAATCTCCAAGATGTAATGGAGACCTATAAGCTCGGGCCAAACGGCGCCCTTATCCTGGCAGCAGATCTCGTCGCCACCAAGCTCCCAGGGATACAAGAGGAAATCGAATCGTATGGGGCTGAGTACGCAATCGTAGATACTTCAGGGCAGACAGAACTCTTTGCCTTCCGCGAAAGCGGTGAATATGTGGTCAAGGAGCTGAGGGCTGAATCGAAGACTCTCCTGTTCCTGCTCGACCCACTATTGGCTACGACACCAGTCAACTTTCTTTCGCTTGCGCTGCTCTCAGCGTCGGTCGGCTTGAGAATGAGCGTCCCTAGGGTATCAGTGCTCTCAAAGAGGGACATCGCGAAAGATTCGGTTAGGAGAATTGTGTCATGGAGCAAGGATTCCAGGGTCTTCGAAGATGCCCTGGCCGAGACGAAGGACAGCGAACAATATTCTTTGTACTCTGAACTCTTCAGAGGGCTCAAACGACTTGCATTCGGGGCGAATCTCTACCCCGTGTCGTCGACGACGTTGGACGGTTTTGTTGCGCTCGTAGGCGAGATTTCTCGGGTTGGTCGTGGAGGAGAAGAGTTTACTGACTAAGTCCTGTCAGGAACTTCTGGATGAGTCCGGCGCAAGCCTCAGGCTTTTCGAGAGGGACCATGTGCCCGGCCTCTTTCACAACGACCAACTTCGCCGAAGACATGTTATCCTCAAGGTAGGCGGACCACTTTGGCGGGGTCATCTTGTCGTTCTCACCACAGACTAAGAGGGTCCTGACACTGATCTCCGGCAGCCTCGACCTGACGTCGAAACCATCGCATGCGACATAGTCGTTGAGAAAAACAGGAAGGTTTGAAAAAGACAAGGCAGCTCTCGCCTCCCTGCCCATACCCAGGTCCATCCTGAAGTAACTCATGGGAGTTATGATCTGCTCGATGGTCTTCATCGGCTGTGTCTTCAACCCTTCAACAATCGCGGGGTCGACCCCAAGTTTGGCGCCCGCGCCTATGAGGATCAACCCCCTAACCTCTTCTGGAAAATCGAGCGCGAGGGTCAACGCAATGGCGCTCCCCATCGAATGCCCGCAGACAACCGCACCAGCAGGGAACTGCTCGATGAGATGATTACTGACAACTTCGGCATAGTCCCGTATGGTCTTACAGGTTATGCCCCCAGAAGGATGTCCCGGGAGGTCGACCGCCACCGCTCGACATCTCCCCTCAAGGAACGCAAGCGTTCTATTCCAGAAGATGTGGTTCCCCCCGGCTCCGTGTATGAAAAGCACGTCGCGGGGAGCATTCCCCATGGAGAATTCGAGCACTGTCAACCCGCCGCTTATGGCAATTTAACGCTGACGAGCCATCTCTCTCGGCGACTCGACCATCGTTAAGGTGAACGTACAGAACAGAAATAAGACAGGGAAGGGAGATGGCGCTGGCTTGCTTGGGGAGACCGGCGCAGAAGCTCTACGGAAGCGTCTAAAGAAGAAGGAAATAGTCGTCGCCCCTGGTGTCTTCAGCCCTTCCGTGGCCAAATTGGCCGAGAATGCGGGGTTCGAGGCACTCTACTTTTCAGGCGCGGGGTTCGCTAGCCTCCTCGCACTCCCAGACCTCGGTGTCACCACATTGACAGAGGTTGCTAGGGCGACACACGAGATTACGTCTCGGACAGATGTCCCCGTAATTGTCGATGCAGACACGGGGTTCGGCGAAGCTTTGAACGTCGTTAGGGCAATCGACGAGCTGAGGACAGCCGGGGCGTCAGCGGTCCAGATCGAGGATCAGATCATCCCGAAGAAGTGCGGTCATCTTGAAGGGAAGGAACTTGTAGACACCGACGAGATGGTGAAGAAGGTTATCTCAGCCAATGCAGCTGCTGATGGAAATCCGCTGATTGTAGCCAGGACCGATGCTGTAGCTGTCGAGGGTCTAGACTCCGCTATAGCGAGGGCGAGGGCGTATCAGAGAGCCGGGGCGGATATCATTTTCCCAGAAGCGCTGCAAACCCGTGATGACTTCGCCGAATTCAGGAAAAAAGTCGAAACTCCCTTGATGGCAAACATGACCGAATTCGGAAAAACCCCGTACATGACTGCATCAGAGTTCGAGGACCTAGGGTACAACATTGTCATATTCCCGGTGACGGCGTTCAGGGCAATGATGAGGGCCGTGCAGAAGACGTTCGCAGAACTGAAGGGGAAGGGGTCCCAGAAAGGGGTGCTGAAGACTCTCATGACGAGAGAGGAATTCTACGATTTGGTCGGGTACCACGAGTACGAAGAAGCAGACAGGAATGCGCTGGAGGAAGCGAAGCGCCTAAGGCGGGCGCCAACTTAAAACACCCTCAAGCAGGCCGGGGGGAGGAAAGTGTCGGAGCAGTTCAAGGTTCCCAAGGGACTTTATGGCGTATCGATCACGGATTCGAAGATCGCACGAAGTGACGCTGACGGATCACTGATCTACCGGGGATTCGCCATCGATGAGGTTGCTTCGAATGCAAGCTTTGAAGAGACGGCGTATCTGATAATCAACGGTCACCTGCCTAAGAGGGAAGAGCTTGACGAGTTCAGTAGTTCAATGAAAGAGAAGATGAGAATCGATGGGAGGTTGTACCGGCTAATGAGAGATCTTGGGAAGAACGCACACCCCATAGATGCCCTCAGGACAGCTGTTTCTGCGCTGGCCAGCATCGACGAGGAGAAGACGACGGAGGCACAACAGGCATCGATAGAGGGGAAGATGTCGGTTCTGGCAGCCAACTGCCACAGGGTCCCGAGAGGACTGCAACCCAGAGAGCCGAAGCCAGGTCTCGGCTTTGCGGCAGACCTTCTCCAGATGCTTACCCATAGGGAGGCGAGTGAATACGAAACGTGGGTCTTCGAGAGGGTCATGATTCTCTACATGGAGCACGATATGAACGCGTCATCGTTCACCGTAAGGGTCGTCGCATCCACACTGGCAGACCCCTACGCCGCCGCAGCAGCCGGGCTGTCGGCCCTCAAGGGCCCACTTCATGGAGGGGCCAACGAGGCAGCTATGGAAATGCTCCTCAAGTTGAAGGACCCTCCAATGGCCAGCAGGTACGCCGAAGAGGAGCTGAAGGCGGGGAGAAAGGTGATGGGGTTCGGTCATAGAATCTACAGGAAGTCGGACCCAAGAGCCCAGTTATGCAAGGGATATCTTCGGGAGATGCTCAAGAGACGTGGTGGCGACGACGCCCTCTACAGGCTCTGCGACCAGCTCGAGGCAGAAATGTGGGAACGGAAGCGTCTCCCAGCGAACCTAGATTTCTATGCCGCCCCCATTCTTCACACCCTAGGGATAGAAATTCCGCTTTACACACCAATCTTCGCAGCCAGTCGGGTCTTTGGTTGGATGGCACACTACAACGAACAAGCGGAAGACAACAAGCTCATCAGGCCGGATGCAACTTACGTGGGACCAACGGGACTGAAGTACCTCCCGATGGAAAGCAGATGACCACTTAGCAAGTAAGCCTGTCCGCTGCATCGTCTACCGTAAGCCTCCCCTCGACCACGAGACGGGCGAGTCTCTCGGTCTTCTCCTGAACAACCCGCCCCAACCGCTCGGAGAGGATTCCCTTTGCTGTCTCTGCAATCATTCCGCTGGCGCTTCTTAACCTCAGCCCAAAGTCCCCCCTTTCGAACTTGGAACGGACTGCCTCGATCGAGGCATCGAGCTTTTCCAACCCTTCTCCAGTGAGGGCAGAGACCTTGAGTACAGCGGGGGAGCGGGATTTCATTTCCCTTACCATGCCTAATATGTTCAGGACCATCATGTCAGCACCCTCCATGTCAGCCTTGTTGACGGCATAGACGTCTCCAATCTCCATTAGGCCTGCCTTCGAGACCTGGACGTCGTCACCCAAACCAGGCATTAACACCACTATTACTGCGTGGGATACGCTCATCACCTCGATATCGGACTGCCCGATGCCGACCGTTTCGAGGAGAACTACGTCGAAGCCCGCGGCGTCCATCATCTGAATAACCTGTGAGGTGGCCCTGGAAAGCCCTCCAGACCACCCGCGAGAAGCCATGCTTCGGATATAGACTCCGTTGTCAGCGGCGTGTCCTGCCATCCTAATTCGGTCACCCAAGAACGCGCCACCGGTTAGCGGACTCGTCGGGTCCACGGCTATTACCCCAACCTTCAATCTCCTTCGCCGGTATACCTCGATCAACCTGTCAACGAGCGAGCTCTTTCCTGTCCCAGGCGGACCGGTGACACCGAGGACGAAGACGTGACCTGGCGGCCTCAAGACCCTTAGAAGCCCTGCGGCTCCCTCGCGGTCGTTCTCCGCCATTGTAATGCCCTTCGAGAGTGCTCTCCTATCGCCCGTCCTGATTTCCCTCGCGAGTGTTAGTGTCCGCATCCGCGGTCCGGCGCGACCGTCAGTGATGCTGCCTTATCAGTTAGAAGGCATCGTTTATCTTCCACCCTTTCGAATCGCCATCGCCTTGCTCAGAAGCGGCGGGGAGGCCTACTGGAATCGGAAGGTGAAAGCGACGGTGGAGCGTAGGGCGAATCCTGGCACTTTGTACGCTGGCGGCTCAATCGAGACCATCAAAAGGAGCGTGAAGCAGTGGGAGGAGACTTTCTTTGGGGAAAAAGCAAAGCGAGCAAAGTGGTCCAAACCAGATTACCAGACCGCTTCAGGGATACCGCTGAAGCCAATCTATACACCCTACGACGTCATGGATGCAGACTATTCAGATCAGGGCCTTCCGGGAGCATTCCCATTCCTCCGAGGCGTGCATCCCACTATGTACAGAGGGAGGACT
>CAZHNH010000018.1:0-6595 GCA_964533695.1 uncultured Nitrosopumilales archaeon
GTCGCTATCTGGATGGAAGGAATAGGAGAAGTTGAGGGGAGGTAGGGCCGGACAGTAGATAAGAAGTGGGTCGTAGAGAAGGAGGGGTGTCGGTCTCGACCCGTTGTTGAAGAGTTCCGAGTAGGAATAGTTTCCCGAATAGACGTTGACGCCGGTGGCAAGCTCTTGCTCGCATGGTCCGTCCGCTGGGTTCGTCATGGATGTGGCGTTCACCTCCACCGATCTGGCGAGGGTGTTGTTGACCTCTGCCACCACGGTAAGGTTTTCCCCCTGAAACAGGGTGCTGGATTCGATTGTTGCGGTGAGTTCGAGCCCGAGGTGAACACCGGAGTGTATGACTTCTACTTGCGTGCTCGGAGACTGCTGGTCGACGGCGTAGATCGCAAATGTGCTAACCGTGAGCAGGAGCACGATAAGGAAAACGGCGGTCCTATTCAAGCCGACCCACTTCCTGAATCTGCTTTCTTTCGTATGAAATCGTCCTCCTCTTTCTCTCTTGTGCCAGAGCCTGGTTTAGAACCCAATGAGGTGAGCAAACAAGTTCACGCGGAGCACCAACGGCGCGAAAAGGACGTTCAGCCTTGACAACCGAATCAGAACCCAATATGATACGCGCCTTGCAATATGTATCCCCCGAATCCGAGGTAAGAATCTGTGATGGAACGATAACTGACGAAGGAGACAGGTTCCCTCGTGCAAGGAACACCAGAGAGGTCGCAATTGAAGCCAATAGGCTGAGGATTCTGGGCTGCCTGGACTCCGACTACTATTACTTCGGGTTTCGTAACATCCACTACTGGGACGAGAATGAGGAACACAGCCACGACGAAGACGCCTGCGAGAGCGGCCTTATTCGGAGTCCTCATGATGCATCCTTGCAGAGTCTGACTAATACGCCTAACCTAACCTAGACCATCGTGGTTGATGATTCGGGGCTCAGCTCGCAACCGCAAGTGCAGGTGCCGTCTCAATCGCTGATTCTCCAACCTCATTCCGAATGAGTAAACGACAAAGAATACTCCCATGAGCTCGAGGGGGAGCCGGCTCTTACTGTCTTCTATGCAAGTAGACCCAGTCGTGGCATGAACCTGGTGCGGGATTATAACTCATAAGAGCCCGGAATCTCAAGCTGAAATTGTAACGTAGTCGTCGGTTGTGGCAGCGTATTGGGGAGAGACAACCCAGAATCAGGCAACTCGTAGGTGCCACTGAGCTGTCCAACCGATTGCCCGAATTGAGGGCCTGTGCCCTTCGACATATCTTGAGGGGTCCAGCCAGAAAGCCAAAGAGGTTCATCACTTATGATAGCGACAGTGATAGTCGCACCACTGAGATTCACGGCGGATCCTGTTTGCGTGCCAACCCCTCCAGTTGGAGTGACACCTTTGAGTGCAAAAATAGAATTTGAAGAAGAGTTAGCTGGAGGAATCGACGAAGGGTTGGCTGCCGCACTTGCCAATTGAGTTACCGGCGTTGTTGAACTCGCGTTAAGATGGCCATTAAGATAAACGGCAACCGTTATGTTGGCCCTTATGAGATCGGAGACAGACAAGAAATCAATCGTGGCGCCAACGTTGTAGGTGCCATTCGTCTTCAACCGAAAGTTCGTCCACACGAGAGTATTTGCTGGAATCAGGATTGCGGAAGGGGCCTCGAAGATGTTGTCTCCGAAACTACAAATCGTGCCATCATACACCAACTGTTCTGTTGCAGATGTAGACTGCTCGGATATCGTAGTTGTCGAAATGTAAGAACTTGAAGGAATACAAGCACCTCCAGAGCTCTCCATTGCCGCTGAACCAACAGTAGTGTAGGTGTAGTCGTTAACTAAGGTTTGAGTGGTAGTCAAATAAGCGGTCTTCGTTGTAATGATAGAGGCGGGCAGAGTCGAAGTCCTTGCAAAGTATCCCGCGGCCACTCCGACTGCAACGACGACTACTACGATTAAGGCAGTCAGCTCATTCTTCAATTGGGTCAGGAGAACCGGACTATCCCATAAGCCTTGCATGGTCCAAATCTGCTTCCGTGAGTACCGGAGCCAAATTAGCTGCAGACTGCGTTCGGTTGGAGTGCCGAAGATGGGAGTCCGCGAAAAGCCCCCAGCGCGAGCGCGCGCGGGAAGTCGTCCTGGCCCTGACACACAAAGGCCTGCTTCGTTGACTCTACTTGGCCGCAGGCTAATTCTCGGAGCCGCTGTCCCGATGGGCAATCTTAGTCGGCCACCAGTTGAACCTCTCGGCGAGCCCCATAAGGGCTGGGACAAAGAACAAGATTACGACTCCCACGTCCATCATGACGGCCGCGGCCACGACGAAACCGATCTCACCAAGGAGTGCGATTCTTGTCAGAACGAGCGACGTGAACACCGTTGCCAGTACAAGTCCGAGCCCGAATATGGTGACCCAGACTTTGTTCAGGGCGGTCTGGATGGCTTCTCGATCCGTCTTCCCACTGAGGACTTCTTCCCTAATCCTCGTGACGAAGAAGATGTCGTAGTCGATCCCCACGCCGAGCATTGTCACGACTACGAACAACGGTGCGAAGTCGAGGATGGGGAGCCCCTGTGCATAGAAGTACACAAGTGCGAGGGCCGCGAGAGAAAAGGCGACGCTGCACAGGATTGTGAAGACGAGCCTGATCGGGGTGAAGACAGACCGCAACTGAATCAGGAGGATGACATACACGGCAGCCCCAAGGACAGCGATAACCTCTGGAAGGATACCGTTCAGGAAGGACTGGTTATCGTATGTGGACTGCGTGTCCCCTCCATAGTAGACCGATACGCCTTTCAGTAGCTGCTGGGACGAGACCGTACTCTCCACCTTCAAAAGTGTGCCTATGGCAGCCTGGCTCATGCTATCGCTTTCGAGTCCTACGAAGATTTCGGCGGTCTTGTTGTTAGCGCCTATATCAGAGAGAATCCCTGCCAAGTACTGCGCCCTTTCCGGTTCTGGGAGCTGCATTACGCCACTGTAGTTGAAAGTTGAACCGTAGGGCCTCGTGGGCCCGCTGACGCTGGCGACCCCCGAAACTGAGGAGATCGCGGAGCTGATCAGCTCCAACTGTCGCAGCAGGGTCTGGTTCAGCTGGTCCTTTCCGTAGGAGATGGGGGACGCGGTCGTCACAACGATTACCGACGGTGAGATCGCTGAGCCCCCTAGCTCGCCGGTTATGACGGTGAGCCCTTGGTTGCTGGAACTATCAGGGAGAAGTTTGAGTATGTTCTCTCCACTGGGAGTGCTCTGCGACACGTAGAAAGCCCCTAGTGCGATTATGGAGACCGCCACCACCACCACCACCTTTCTCCTGAGTGTCTTCTCTCCCAGTCTTTCAAGGCGACCCCGCCTGGAATTCGGCACGTTCTTCCGTCTCCCCAAGCCAGGCCAGAAGAGCGAGTCCTTCAGGGTCAGCTCAAGAGCGGGAAGGAGCGTTAGTGACGCCAAGAGTAGGACTGATACGCTAATTGCGATGGCGGTACCGACGCTGCTGAACAATGGCACGTTTGCAACCGCCATTACTATGTATGCTACCACGACTGTAGTCCCAGCCGTGAGTACTGCCTGGCCTGCCCACTTAACCGAGGTCGAGACGCTCTCCTCGGTTGTTCTGCCTTTCATTCTTTCCTCCCTTGTCCTCCTAAGTTGAAGCACCGAGTAGTCGACTGAAAGGCCCAGAGTCAAAAGAACCGTCAGTGCGGGGGTCAGGAATGTGAGCGTTCCATGACCGATCACTGCAACGCCGTAGTATATGCTTGGGAGCGACACCCCTATGGCGATTCCGCCTACAATCACCGGCACCATCGCCGCCAGTGGAGCGAACAGCAGGACCGCCACTATGGCAAGGGAGGCGAGGACTCCTACGACGACGGTAAGCCCTACGACCGGACCAAAGGAATTTGACACGTCCTGTATCAACACCGAAGACCCCGTAACGTAGTAGGCGCCGAGCTTAGGTACGCCAGACTCGGCGACATCTTCCTGAAAGGCTGAGATGACTTTCGGGGTCGGCGCTTCGGAGAATTCGAAAAGGACAATCATTGTGCTATTCTCAGAACTGACGAGCTTACTCGTCAGCGAGTGGGAAGGTGTCAGCGGATATTCCGAATACGTGTCGTTAGAGACGACACTTTGAATCTCAGACCTCACGTGTTGCGGCCCCGTTCCGGTGCTGAACGATGACAATAGCGAGGCGAGCTGCTCAGGCTTTGCGGTGAAGACAGGAGAAGAGGCGAATGATAATGCGCTGGCATTGGCTACGAGGGAGGAGGCCAGGTCCCAGGTCCTAACTGAGGTGGGTGAGGGTCCCAGGGCGTATGAATCTTGGACGAGCACCGCTGGAGTGACCCCTGACTCTCCTAGATTCGAGGATGAACCCTCCAAGCTCTTGGTGAAGAGTGCGAGCGTGAACTGCTGAATGGTGGCGTTGTCCGGTGAACTGCCGAGCGAAATCAGATCGACGACGAGACCATTGAGGGAGATTCCCAGTGATGAAGAGAGATTAGCCGGGACCTCCGGTTCGAGAAACGTTACTGTGAGGTTGCCGACAGAGTCCTTCTGGAACCAGTTGGTGGGGCTGAGCCCCTTGGCTACCAGTCCAAGGATCCTAGACTCCTGCGAACCCACTTCTGTGCTGCTCGAGAAATTGGTCACGGCCTCGGTGATGACTGATTGCTCTCTTGTGATCGGACTCGGATTATCCGGGCTGGGCGATACGGCGAACGAGGCGTTCCAGAGCGAATAGAAGATTCCGTAGTACGCGGACGCTTGGGTGCCAGAGCCGACGCTCTTGGAGATTGTTTGGTTTGCCGCCTCATCGGCACAGGATGCAGAACCTTCGCAGCTAGAGAGCGCGGCGGACCACGCAGTCACGAAGCTCGACGGGATACCGTAGACTAGCTTCGCGGATTGGTTTATGCTATCGAGTCCCTCAGCCATCAAGTAGTCGCTATGGAAGAGGGAATGTGCTCCTGCGTCCACCGAGTTAACGCTGGAGTTTAGTAACGAAACCTGAGAGACTAGCTGGGGCAGAACAGAATCCAAGAAAGAGTATTCAGTCGAGTAGATACTGTCCATGCCCTTGAAACTAGGCCCCAGAGCGGGGTCCTTCGCAAGTGTCCGATTGAGTCCAAGAATCGCCGCCTGCACGGCACTAGAGAACATCTGGCCGTCCTGGAGGACGACGATTATGCTGTTGGCGCTCGAATTGCTAGACGAAGGGAACTGCGCGTCTATGATTTGCTGAGCCTTTTGCGACTCCATGTTCGTCGGCCCACCAAGGCTTGCCCCCTGAACGTTGTAAGACACCGATCTGAAGAAAGCTGGGATCTGAGTGCCTGCGATGATGACGGCTACGACCCAGACTGCAATGATGGCTTTTCGGTTCTTTCTGAGGAAGGAGTTGTACGATCCGAGTCCGGGGCGCCTAAATGCCCTGCGGGTCGTCTGCGGGCCTCCATCGATAGTCACAGTTGCACACTTCTATTGCTCGCTTGAGTTAAGAGGTAGCTACCCAAGAAGGTGCCCATTATAGGGAGACCCTTGCATGGCCCTATATTTGTTCGGCCAGATGCTGACGAGGTGGTTATCGAGTGGAGATTCCGCAACGCCCTTCCGCCCCGCCCTTTCCACTATTTAGTGAATTTCCCAAATACTTCAATAATCGCAAAAAACCACAAACCCCACGCCGCGCTACCTTTCATTTTCTGAGAGGAGCGCGGATGTACGCATCCTCGATACTCATACGAACTACTCTCCCATGATTTGCAGCGTGATCTCTCGCTTCCTAGGACGAATATCCAACTCAACGAACACTATCTGCTGCCAAGTTCCTAAGACAAGCTTCCCTTCGACAAAAGGAATCGTAATGCTAGGGCCTATGAGTGATGCCTTGACATGAGAATGCCCGTTGTTATCGTGCCATGTCTTCTGGTGCTCGTAAGGACTGCTCTCTGGGGCGATACGCCTGAGCATACCCGGGAAATCCCTGACTAGACCGGGCTCGTACTCCATGGTAGTGACCGCACACGTTGAACCTGAGGCGAAGACCGTGACCACCCCGCTGCTGAGGCGAGTCTCACTCACGGAGTCCTGCACGTTCTGGGTAAGATCCGTAACATCGTTCTCCCCCCTGCTCTGGAGCTGGACACACCTGGTGGTGACCGTCATTTGTATTCTCTCGATCGACAATTTTTCGTAGATTGGCGTCGTGTGTTACCGAAGTCGAAACTCATTGCCATCCTGAAGTGCCCCCATTCATTGCTCTTCTTAGTGTCATGACCTTTGGGTTCTTCGGATGACGCATCGACTTTCGTGCCGCAACAAGTGAAATCCGAAGCGAGGTTACTTAGTGTGGGCCGGCTTGTAGACATACCCCTCGACAATCCGCCTAACATCCCTGTTCTCTTTCCTAGCCTGCTTCCATATTTCGTCCCTTCGGTTGGGGGCCATCTTGTTCCAATAGCGCGCGACTTCGTCCGAGACTTCGAAAACATAGAACTCGCCCTGCTTGAAGGGCGATTCACGACCTGCCTCCACAATTGGTTTTGAGCCATCGTCCTTGATTCTAATTGAGGCCATGATACCTCCCCACAAATCCT
>CAZHNH010000019.1:0-2228 GCA_964533695.1 uncultured Nitrosopumilales archaeon
GCCATGACGCCCTCCACTATTGCATTCTTGTCATTGGTGAGGTGACGGAAGTACGACTTCTTTGTTGCCTCTACTCCTGAGCCGCCATGGGGAGTTCTATACTTGAAGAACCCCGTCCTGTTAAAGATTACATAGAAGAATGCAACGGACCCTAGGCTGAGCATCGCCCCTGTGGCGTAACCTATCATGGGAATCAATATCACGTTACGTGCGGTCATCAGTCCTTGCACCCATAATGCCCAGGCACCCGAGGCCAGCGAAATGGCGAATGGGATGGCGACCATACCTATGTAGAATGGATTATTGAAGATCGAGTTCGCAGGTTGCACGATACCACCGATCACGGCAAAGGCTGAAAGGAAAGTGACTATGATCCAGCTGAATCCGGAAAACGGACCCAATAACATAAGGAGGAGCCCCGCCTTAGTCTTGATGTCGACGTCTGGGGCTTTGACGATGTTCCTCCAGTATTTTGCAATACACCTCCACCACCCTTGTGAAGTCCTCGCCACTTGCTTCTTCCACGCTTCCAATGTGGAAGGGTCCTCACTCATTATTTTGACGCTGCTCAGGTAGATCCCACGTTTTCCTGCGAGGTACATTTTTATTGAAACATCGCCGTCATCCGCTATGCGTTCGTTAGACCATTGTCCGACTCCCCTGAGGTCGTCGGTTCTTACAAGGGCAAACCCTCCTTGAAATGAAAAGGGAACATCGATTCTGTAGGCTCCCATCTTCGAAAGTGTGTCCCCCATATCTTGGTAGAGCGCGAAGAGCCGCGTAATGATGTTGTAGTTCCTGTTGTAATGACCGTAACGGAATGAAACGAAAGATGCGCGTGGATGGCTCTCCATCGCGTCGATTCCTTTGCTCAGGATGTCCGGTGGAACTATCGAGTCTGCATCAAGCAGAAGCACGTATTGGCCCACAACCTTCTCCATCGCCTTGTTCAGCGCGCCGCACTTGAAGTGCTCCCGGCTCAGCCTCCTCGACACGACTGTCTTAATCCCGGATTCGTTGAGTTCGCGTGCCTTTTCATCTACGATCTGGACCGTCTGATCATTGGAGTCGTCCGCGATTACGACCTGAATCCTATCTCTGGGGTAATCGACGTGCTTCAGTGCCTCGAGGGAGCGGTCAATCACATACTGCTCGTTGTAAGAAGCGATCAGGACAGAGACTTCAGGGTGGGTTGTGAGTTTCACGTCGTGGCTCTCGAGGTCTCTGGGGTACTTTGTGGAGGTCCCAAGGAGAACCATCCAATAATATTCGAGTCCCAGAACGGGGACTGTGATCACCAGCGTCACAACCTCGATTATGAACCAGGGCTGGAGAACCATGCTAATCGCCGAATTCCCGAACGGGCAGCCTCGAGGTCTTTGACTGATGTCTCGTTAGCAATGGGCTCGCCCCTGGCGCCGAGTGCTGACTGTCCCTTTCTCTTCCGAATCGAGTTGGCATGGGCTCCCGGCCACTCACCTTAGAGCCCTCCTCCTCATGAAAGTGGGACCGTACTTCCCCGCGAGAAGAGCCATGAGCTCGTCCACGTGCTCTTGTACTACATGATTTATAAATTCCCGCGCCTCTTCACTGCTCAGCTTAGGGCCTGATTCGAATGCCTTGTCAGCCAGGTCTATACAGGTAGGGCAGTCTGCGATCGTCTTTGCTTTAGCAATCCTCCTTAGCTCATTCAATTGCCTCTCGAACAGCCCACTGACCTTCGCGAGCCTTTCTTCCGCGTCCAGAGTCCTGAGTAGGTCAAGCTTCTCTTCAAAGGTGAAAAAGGGGGAGTAGGCGCATATGTCCGCGAGTTTGCCCGGCGAATCGGCCTCTTTCAGGAAGCTGATGACCTCGGACGGAATTCCGGGAATTAGCTTCACAAATTCGTCTATCTGATTGAGGACAATTTTCATGTTGCTTGATGCCTGTGCCGGTGTGGATTCGACTTCACCAGCTTGCGTAAACCTCACCCTAACGTACGAGGTTTCTTCGAGGACTGACTGCACCCGCACTCTCCAAAGCCCCTTCGACAGTAGCTCCAGGCCCTCCTTCCTTACACGATTGCTCTTCTGCAGGAGGAGCAGGGTACCTATCGAATCTTTTGTGGTCTCCCAACCAGAAGCAGGTACTAGTACTATCAGGCTGTGCTCCTTGAACGCCTGTTCAGCTGCGGCGACATTTCTCAGGTCCCTTACCGTGATTGCAGCTTGCATCTCGGGAAAAAGAAT
>CAZHNH010000020.1:0-8435 GCA_964533695.1 uncultured Nitrosopumilales archaeon
AAGTCCCTAAAGACAAGCATAGCCTTCAATGTGACTGACTCAGGACAGAATTTCATACTCGCTGTCGATAACGGTGTCACCACACTCCAGAAAGCCGCTGGAGGGACTGCACCCGAGTTTTCATTCGACGGCACATACGAGGCATGGAGCAAGTTGGTAAAGGGTGACGTCGACATTCAATCGGCAGTGCTACGAGGACAGCTGAAATTCAAGGGTTCGCTGATCAAGATTCTCCAGTATAAGGACAGACTCACCAGAGTAGCAGAAATAATGCGTGAAATCCCTAAAGAATTCTAGGACAGGTTTGATGGGGGGTGTGCAGATTGACCCTCTAGCAGGTTTCCCCTCTCTCCGGCTCCGCATTCTTCACCGGCACCCAATCGCCAAATCAGTGTCATTCGGCTTGGCGAAGACCGGAAGTCTGCACGGCTAATCGACCGCACCTGTCTTATGGAGTCTTGCAGTATCCTTTGCATTGTATCCAAGAGATGCCAAGACTCGGTCGGTGTCGCGACCGAGTGTCGGGGCTGCAGTGAACGCACCCTCCCGCATCCTAGGTCTCGATCTGACGGGCCAGTTGAGAACAACGCCATTTCCCGAGACACGAACTAGCATAGAATTCGCCTTCGCCCATTCACTTGCCAGGGCCTCGTCGACTGAAAGGACGGGTGTAGCGCAGGTCTCTCCCTCCATAAGGAGATGCGCCCACTCGTCGCGTCTCTTTGATGCAAAAATCCTAGTGAGCCGGCGCCCCACTTCGCTTCTCTCCCGCGGTGTGCCAAGTCTCTTGCCTTCTAGTTCGGGAGCCCCTATCTTGGCCACAAGGTTGTGCCAGAACTGGTCTTCGATTGCCGCGATGGCCAAGAACTTCTCGTCCGAGGTCTGATAGATGTTGTAGTAGGGCGTGGACCCGAAGATCAAGCTGTCACCCTCATTGGGAGCGTGTCCCGTTACCAAGTATGACGCGGTTGGCAGGACCATCCACGAGAGCAGAGAAGGCACCATGGGCACATCGATGTAGATAGCGCTCTGCCTCTTCACCAGCGCCCCCACGATCGCAAGTGCGGCATACGATCCCGAGACCATGTCGCTCAGCTGCAACTGAGGGACAGAGGGAGGGACAGAGTACCCCAGAGTGCCGGACATGGCTTGGAAGTTGATATCATGGCCTGGCATTGAACTCAGCCGGCTCCTCTGGCCGTAAGCAGATATCGAACAATATACGATTCTGTTGTTCACCTGCTTTGCAGACTCGAAGGAGAAACCCAGCCTCTTCATTGCGCCGGGCCTGAAACCTTCTATGAAGACATCTGCTTCCTTCAGGAGCCTGCGCAGTACGCCTCTTCCTTCTTCAGTCTTCAGGTTTATCCCGATGCTTCGTTTGTTCCTATTGACGAAGGCGTGAACAGGACTGGCACCCTTCCCTGTTGGAGGGGTCGCACGCATGTAATCGCCCAGTCCAGGCTGCTCGACCTTAACGACGCTCGCCCCCATATCAGAAAGCAACATACTGCAGAACCCTCCAGGCAAAAGCCTGGTCGCATCGACCACCCTTACACCCCTGAGGAAACCCACGGCCTGTTCGCTGGCAGTGCCGCAAATAAAGCATCATCATGTCATGGGAGCAAGCTACTTCGAAATCGGAGATCTGTCAGCGCTGTAGGAAACCGGAGGAGGCGAGGAGGATGGTGACCGCCAATTAGGGCACAAACATAACTAGTAGATCGTCGAAGTTGGAACAGGCATGAGTCTCGGGAAGAGGGGGATTAGCAGAGTCGTACCGATAGCCATCGTGATTGTGATATTGGCGGTTGCGGGAATTGCGTATTACTTGGTGTCCACGACAAAGACCTCGACCGGTCCCACTTCCTCTACCTCCTCTACCTCCGCTTCCTCTACCTTTGTGTCCAGTGCTTCGAGCAGTACGCCGAGTTCAACAGCCAGCATTGGATCGAGCACGACAACAGGTTTTGCCACATCTAGCGTGACAACAGTGGGCCCTCTGTCAAGTGCGACGTCTACGACCACCGGCGCCACGACTTCGTGTCTTACGACTTCTCCCTCCAACAGTACGGAGGAACGGGAGCTGGTCGGCTGGTTCGGCAACTACTCCTCCTTGGCAATCACCTTCCAAGGCACAAAGAACGGAAAAGCAGTCGACCTTGACTTCAGCTACACCGTAGCCTACAAGGGCCCACCGACATACAAGGTGAGCCTCAACATCGTCCTCAACGGCAAGTCCCACCCGTATACACTCTGGGACTTCAGCAACGGGACCGTGCTTGCTCTCCTTGCCCCGAACGGGGTGAACTCCACCGGCTCGGCCGCCAGCAACACCGTCTTAGGTTACTTCTACGACCTCGAATCCCTGTACACGCTCGCGCTGCAGAGCACCAATACAGCTTACTTCCACTCGACCGGAACCTCCACTGCGACGATCGGAACGAATCCACCGTTCACAGTGACAAACTATGTAGCGAACACGACTCCGGAGGCAATCCAGGGATGCAACAACTCTGGGTCCGGCTCCGTAAGCAACTACGGTGTGAGCCTAGGGACGCCGAGGAGTTCGAACTTCGAACTGGTCGTTTCCTCAACCTTCGTGGGCTCGATTACAAATGCATCGGGCAGTACCACGACATTCGATTTTACATATCAGACTACGGCCTTCACGATCGCATGAGAAGTTAGAGCGACACCTGGAACAGCGCCACCCCCGTGCGCGCGCTAAATGGGTGAGTGGCACATTGAAGCAATCGATTCCCATGTCAATCTTGAAGCAGGCATGTTAAGTGGTAAGGTGTGTGTTCGGATTGTTGCCTGATAGGTCGTCGGGGAACTTTAAGCTAGTCACTTTCGAAAACCACCTTTTGAAGGGGAGACTGCGCTTATCATTTGCATTGTTTACGGTGCGATTAAAACCTAAATCACGGGCGGAGAGAGTATCGCTGACGATGAGGTGAACGCCGTCCCAGTCATAGCCCGGGTTAGCTCCGTGGGCAGATGATGAACTCGCGACGAAACTGAGTCAAAAACTCCTTTGCAGGCTAAATAGTGGCGGTCAGTCACCAAGGTGTCTTCATGAAAACAGTCAAAGTGCACGAGGACACCCACAGGGCTCTAAAGCGGCTCAAAGCACAAGGAAAGAAGAAGAGTCTTGACGAAGTGATCAGGGATTTGGTGAGGGCTACGACAGGTTTCCCCGTCCAAACGGTTGGAGATAGGGGCCAAACGGCCAGTCTAACGTCTTACGCGGAAGAGTGACCCGGCAAAACAGAAATACAGACCTATGAGGAGTGGGTAAGTCGGCGTTGGCAAAGTTCGATGGGATCTTGGGAAAGGCGCTCCTCACTGTGGAGGAAAAGGAGAACGAGCTGACCCTCGTATTTGCTGACAATAGATTCTTGTTCATCAAGTTGGAGAATGGGAAGCTATCCTCCGACAGTGTTCCCGAGTAGGTTTCACTCCCTATCGAGTATCTCGACTGCCGGTTTGCCCCCGACCAGGTTTTTGAACTTCTCTGCGTCGGCCCTGGTCCCAATTATCGAACCTACGTGCATGGGGACGACAACATCGACCTTCATGGCCTTGGCGGCCTCAGAAGCTTCTTCAGGCGTCATCACGTAAGTTCCTGAGACTGGAAGAAAAGCGGCGTCGACTGTGAGAGATTTCATCTCTGGTGTCGCATCGCTGTCCCCCGCATGATAGAACCGGACGCCGTCGAGCGTCACAATGTAGCCAACACGACCATCTGCCTTTGGGTGGAACACCTTGCCCGGCTCGCGGAATTTGTTCAGATTGTATGCGGGAACCGTTTCGATGGAAACGCCTTTCAAATCGACCTTGGAACCGGGCTTGAGGAGTTTCTTTTCTTGAGGGAACGCCGACAATGCCCCCTCACAGATTGGAGGAGCCACCAGAGTGGTTGATGCATTGGAGAAGTGTTTGATGTCATTTCCGCTAAGATGGTCTTGATGTTCATGGGTTATGAGAAGCAGGTCGGCTGCATACTCCCCCTTGGCCTTGAAGGGGTCAATAATGATTGTCTTCGAGCCCTGCAGGACAAATGAATCGTGGCCGAGCCAATGGACTCTTATCCCTCTATACGTCCACATTCGTGCGGTCGCCTAAAGGCTCAACGACTCTTCCTTGATTCCGGCGCCGTCGATGGTGAGTATGTCGATCCCATTGCCGCTCATCGCATCCCTGGCTATGGCCGCCTTTATGGCGGATACCAGAAGGTCCCTTGCCGCTTTCTGTGACATCGACTGCTCGAAGCCGGCCTCCACTACGCCGATTGCGGTCTCCTCCCCGGTACCCACGGTGGCATAGACGTCCGAGATAACGCTACCAAGCGGATCAAGCACGTAAACAATAGGCTTCTCACCGACACCCCCGAGAATCACCTGCGTGAGCAGTGGGGCGTAACGGTTCTGGAACATCAGAGTGGACATCAGCTTTGCGACCGAGTTGGGCTTCAGCGGCCTTCTGGACTCTAGCTCCTTGAGCTTGGAGTACACCGACACTTCCTTTACCAGAGCCTGCATGTCGGCAACCATTCCGGCGCAGACTGCCCCGACCGTGTCGGTCACCCTGAAAACCTTCTTCCCAGATTTGCTCCTGACAAAACTCCCAAGTGTGATCCTCTTCTCAGCTCCCAGCACGACACCGTCCTTGTACGTAATTCCGACCGCTGTAGCACCTGGGAGATACTGTTCGTAGGACATGCCGTTGGAACGGGCGAAAAGGCCCGCCTTTTTAGACGTTGTGCTGCTCTGAGGGCCCCACAAGTCACCCTGGAACGACCGTTACTAGGGCGACGTTTCCTTCGTTGCGTACGCTGTAGTTGCAGTCTGTGAAAATCTTTGCAATGTGAAAGCTCGAGTCTAGGTGCCTCGAGGGGTGTGCGACCCTGATCGCTGATGGACCGGGTGCGAGGGAAAGCAGGGGAGCAATCATGTCAGCCAGATTGTCGTCGACGCATGCGCCGGAACTGACATACTCCAAGAATCTTTCCGCAGCCGCCCTGCCTACCTGCTCCGCCGGCTTCCCCTTTTCGCCCAGCTCGTCCGAACCAAGAAAGAAGGTCCCACCTGTTGCCGACGTGAGCACAGAAGAACCCGGCGAGTCCGCCTGTTCGGCAGTAACTACTTTCCTCCCAACTCGCAAGCCACCTGCTTCCAGCACGGAGGAAGTCGAAGCCAGCTGCCTCTCCGCGACGCGAATGGGGAGCATACCGCATCTGCTGATCACGTCTGCCTCGTCGACCTTTGGCGATTCGTCAATCCTTAACGGCCGGATTGCATGGCAAGGCTCAACGACCACTGTTACCCTCCCTCCGCCCCTCGGATAGTAGCCCCGCCTGGCTATCTTCGTCGAGAAGGATATCCCCATGGCGGAAAACGCCTTCCTGACGACAGTGTCGTAGTAGTCGTAGGTCGGGCTCCATGGAACATCCGTCCCTCCAATCAATTCCAGTTCGAGGCGAGAGCGCACAAGGGCGGCGGCGGGCACTACCGCCTGAAGCACTAGCGTTATGCTGGCTGCTGTCTGCATGTCGAGGGACATTCGAGCCAGTCGAGGGGGTCCAGGGATGAACGTTACCCGTGAAGAACCCTCTTCGACTCCTTCAAACTTCGAATCGAAGACAGCGCCGAGGACCTTCAGTGAAGAGACGTGTTGCCTCTTCAGGCCAGGGGACTCCCGTCCTGCCCTAATATTGGAAACACGTACGGGCTTCCCGGTAATTACAGAGAAAGAAAGGGCAGTCCTCAGTATTTGACCGCCGCCTTCCCCGTATGAGCCATCTACATCGAGGAACTCCACGCAGCGCGCCATGAACTGCTGACATAAAGCGATGAGGGGCACGAGATCACGATTCTCGAACATAGACGAGGCGTACCCCCGGAATACATCGTGAGGGGATGGATGAAGGCTTGAAATCTGGAATCTTCTTAAATAGACCAAAAAGAATCGCGAGAATAGAAAGGCATTGCGAGTCGGTCTGATAGTAGGCCGCTTCCAGCCATTTCATC
The DNA here is from genome assembly GCA_964533695.1 of uncultured Nitrosopumilales archaeon. Taxonomy (GTDB): domain Archaea; phylum Thermoproteota; class Nitrososphaeria; order Nitrososphaerales; family Gagatemarchaeaceae; genus UBA183. Next base: position 6,036 of record CAZHNH010000020.1, read on the forward strand.
TTGGCCACCTAGCTGCGGTAAAGTATGCCCTCACAAAGGTCCAGTACGTCTACGTCGTCGTGGGTAGCGCCCAAAGAAGCCACGAACGGGATAACCCCTTCACTGCGGGCGAGAGGATTACGATGATCAAGGGCGCCCTAGACGGAAACGGCGTCAACGCTGCGAAGCGGATGGCAAGACCAATAGCTGACGCCGATTCCCACTGTTTGTGGGTGTCTACAGTGAAGTCGATGGTACCCAAGTTTGACGTCGTTTTCACGAACGACGCACTCACCTACTCGCTCTTCAAAGATGAGAAGATAGAAGTCAAAGCGGTCCCGTATCTTGACCGCAACAGCTATTCGGCCACAAACGTCCGAGACAGGATCCTCGAGAGGGAGGACTGGCAAAGCCTAGTCCCGACTCAAGTAGCGGAACTTGTTAAGAAATTTGGGGGCGTCGAAAGGGTGCGAGCACTTATGCGCAAGGACTTGAGGGGGTGACGCGATGAGTAGCGAGCAGAAACTGATCATGTTGCCTGGACCTACGAACGTGTCGGATAGGGTTATGAGGGCGATGCAGAGACCGATTATTAATCACAGAGGAGAGGCCTTCCGAGAGCTGTACAAAGGGATACTCGCCAAGACGAGGCAGTTCTTTCAAACTGAAGGGGATACTGTCGTGTTTTCGTCATCAGGAACTGGCGGAGTGGAGGCGGCGGTCTGGAACCTTATTAGGCCAGGCGACACTGCGATCGTCCCGACATTCGGGGAGTTCAGCAGCAGGCTAGCTGAGACAGTAGAGATGGCAGGGGGAAAGACCATTCAAGTCCGCACAGAGTTCGGAAAGGCCCCACCACTCGACCAGCTCACTGACGTGATAAACAAGCAAGGCAGATTCAAGGCGCTTTTCCTGGTTCACAACGAGACGAGCACGGGTGTGGCGGTACCGTATGTCAGAGAAGCCGCGAAGATCGCCCGCGATCACGGTGCGTTTGCCGTGATTGATGCCATTTCGAGCCTTGGCGGCTACTCCATTCCAGTGGATGAATGGGATGTAGACGTTTGTATCACTGGGAGCCAGAAATGTATTGCAGCACCACCTGGTCTTGCTCTCCTATCCGTAGGTAAGAGAGTGAAAGACTTTCTGAAGACCTCCCCGCCGAAGACGCGCTATTTCGACATCCCAAGATATATCGAATACGGTGCCAGAGGGGAGACGCCATTCACACCGGCTTTGCCGTTGCTATTTGCAATAGATGAGGCGCTCGCGGAAGTACTCGAAGAGGGACTAGCAAACAGGGTTTTGAGGCACGATCGTATGTCGGCGTCACTATACGATGGACTCGCGAGTCTCGGTCTAAAGCCGGTGGCCGAGAGAAGTGTTCGATCGAAGACCGTGGTGGCGTCTTATTTCCCGGAGGGAGTTGAGGATGCGAAGTTCAGGAAAACGCTCTCTCAGGACAGGGGAATTGTTGTGGCAGGAGGCTTCGGTCCGTTTGCGGGTAAGGTCTTCAGGGTAGGTTGCATGGGCCAAATCAACGAGGGGTACGTCACCAGGACGTTGGAGGCCGTGCGCGACACGCTCGCTTCTATGAAAGCATCGTGAAAGCCTATAAACCCAACAATCAGGTTGGTTTAAACTCATGACGCTTGAAAAAGGAACACTCATTCTTGCAAACCTAACGGCGAAGGTGAAGGACACAGGGGAAGGCATCGAAACGACAGTCGAAGACGATGCCAAGAAACTCAACATTCACGATGCAACGAGGAAGTACGAGCCTCGCCTGGTGGCAGTCGGGGAAGGATGGCTCATCTCGGGGCTGGATGAGGAGGTAAAGAGGATGGGCGTGGGGGAGAAGAAACAAGTTGAGCTTCCTCCGGAGAAGGCATTCGGATCAAGGGATCCTACACAGACGAGGATGGTCCCTCTTCGCAAGTTTGGTGACAAGGCAGATGAAATCGAAGTGGGTGACTCAGTTGACATCGACAACAGGATGGGGATAGTCAGATTCATCGGTTCTGGCAGGGCACAAGTGGACTTCAATCACCGGCTCGCGGGGAAGTCCATAATATACGATTTCGAGGTCATCAGAAAAGTCGAGACGAACGATGACAAAGTGAGGGCGCTGGTCAACAGAAGGTTCGGGGGGGAGGGAAGCAAGGTGGCTTACAAGCTTGGCGAGAAAGCACTCGAAATCTCGATACCAGATGAGTTGTTCCTCTTAGAAGGACTCCCAATCATAAAGAGAGGCATCGCGACAGATGTTTTCAAGTTTGTCTCCAATGTTGCGGAACTAACCTTCACCGAGAAGTTCGTCAACGAGAAGCCGGTCGAGAAGCCGGTCGAGAAGCCGGTCGAGAAGCCGGTCGAGAAGCCGGTCGAGAAGCCGGTCGAGAAGCCGGTCGAGAAGCAGGTCGA
>CAZHNH010000021.1:0-2831 GCA_964533695.1 uncultured Nitrosopumilales archaeon
CACGAGCGTCCTTTCCTGCTCTGTGCCTTTTCAGGCCGGTTCTGACCAGCTTTTTGATAAGTTGCACAGGGATAGGCCTGTCCAGAGGGAATTGAAGGGCTGACTTGGCAGTCAAGTACGGCTTCACCTCATCCTTGTGCACTTCAAGAAACATAGGGCGTGTATAGAAGGCAATCTTCTCCCCGCTCCTCAAGAGCCCAAAGTAGCAGAGCCTGGCTCCGATCCCAGATTCTCCCCTGAAACTGTAAAATGGCATCCCGTAGCTGATTGACTCGACGGCGTTGGGCGCGGCTTCTTTGATGGTAGTTCTCATCTCCCTGAGCCTCGACTGGGCTTCTTTCGGCAGACTTTCTATGTACGCGTCGACACTTCTCGCCGGCCTCACTCCTCTGACCTCATGGTCTTTCCTTGCCTTAGTCGAGCAATTATGCTCTTAAATTACTTCACCCTCGGCGGTCGGATAACTTGAAAGATTCGAGGAGGGCTATCCGAACATGGTTCGGAGTTGTCGGTCTGATCTGTTGGTTACTCATTCCGATTCGCGTGTACGTTCTGTCAGCTAATGATTGGCTTGTCTGGTTGCTATTGGCATTGGGGATCGTATTCATCAGCATCTTCGCGTTCATCACTATCGTCTGGAAGCATAATCCCACGGCCAGCACCGCAGACTCTTGACCGCCTGCCTTGGATTCTGACGGACAGCGAGGTGGTCGTTTCCGTCCCTAGGCGCTCGTGTCATTTAGGAGAAGGGGAAGAGAGTTGGAACCGCACTTCTTACAGACAATCCCCCAGGTGTAATAGCCGAGCCTTTGGGAGTCGCATCTAGGGCAATGTCTGGGGACTGTCATCTTCACTGGCAGCAAGCAGACATGAAAGATCTACGCGCCTAGTTAAGCCGAAGGGAGAATGAATCCTGAGTGGAAATCCGGAGGGTTTGATTCCAAAATCGACGCCCTTGAAATTGGCCTTTCAGCTTGATCAATAGCACCCTCTCCAGATTGTAGAGTTGGGTTCCGATGAAGGTCTCGGCTTCCAGATCCAGGAAGAAATTCGTTCCGACGTTTAAACGAGCCTCTACATGACTAGTTAGGATACCTTATGGTTCAATATCTGGGTCGTGGCGCACTAGTGCTCAATTTCACTGGTAAACCTGCTCACGGGGGCGAGTGAGCGAGACGCCCTGTGAAGGAAGTAGCCTGCGACGAGCAGGACTGGCACGAATCCCACAGTTACTACCGTCATCGCAAATAGCATAACAAGAGCGATTATCAACCAGAGGAAGTGGCGCCTTAGGATTCTATCCCACTTTGCGCGGACTCGGTCTCGTGACCTAGACAGTCTGGAGGCGAAACATTTGCTTAGAAATAAGCATGGACTCTTCAAACGCATATTAACTAGCACGCCAAGGTCGTTCAATCAAAAATGGGCTTCAGAGACTTCCTTTCATCAGTCAGAGCGATCTTCAGGCTCGCCCACAAAAGCGACAGGGATGAATTTCAGCTCTACCTCAAGCTGGTAGCGCTGGGAATGGCTGTCGTGGGTGTCATAGGGTTCCTCATCAAACTGGTCGGGAACATCTTCTTCGGATAGACTCGAGAAGCCAAGTCACAGTAAGGTTATTAGTCCAATGTTGAGCGACCGCATTAGAAGTGACTGCCTTGAGTGAACAGGAGAGAACGGGGTCAATATTTCCGGTAAAGACTACCGGTGGGCAAGAGAGGACTGTCGCCACCTTCGTGGCCAACAGGGCTGTGCAGAAGAGTAAACCGATCTACTCGGTCCTTGCGCTCGACACGTGGAAGGGATACGTCCTGTTCGAGGCTCCCAACTCACAGGTCGTAGACGAGAGCATCCAGGGTTTCAAGCATGTTAGGAGCAAGATCCCTGGAATGATGCAATACCAGGACATTGAGAAGTTCCTCGTAGCCAAGTCGATGGTGGCCGAGCTCAACGAGGGCGACACTGTGGAGATAGTTGCAGGGCCATTCAAGGGAATGAGAGCCAAGGTTTCAAGGGTTGAACAGGCAAAACAAGAGATCATCGTGGTCCTCATCGACACGGCATTTGCCATGCCAATCACTATCGATGGGAGCTATACCAAGCTCGTGGGGCGGGCGAAACCCGAGCCTAGCGGCCAACCTCAGTCACCCTCTCCGGGGTCCTCCCCCCAGTAATCCTCGCTGCATTCGTGCACATGCACTGCGGGCATAGCTCGCTTGTCGCTAAAGTCATGTTTAACTCACGAGGTCAGCAAAAGACTGCGTTTGGCATCAAGCGGGATTCCCGCTCTCGACCAGGTTCTAGGTAGCGACGGGTATCCTGACAAGTCTGTCGTATTGGTCGTTGGCCCTCCTGGAATTGGTAAGGAAGCTCTTGGCTACTGGTTCACCAAGACAGGGCTGACTCAAAACGATTTCTGCCTGTACGTCACCAGGCTCTCGGTTCGCGAGGTGCTGCAAGACGTCAAAGGCTTCAACATCGATATGCAGCAGAAAGTTCCCTTTTGGCTCTCCGGCGACGGAGGGCAGGTCAAATTCGATATCAACGACTTGACTGGCCTGTCCTTCAATCTCAAGGAGGTCCTCAAACAGAACTCTAACCGAAGGATCAGAGTCGTCATCGACGTGCTGTCTTCCCTGCTAATGCTGAATCAGCCCGAAACTGTATACAAATTCCTCTCTCAGCTACTTGACGAGGTGAAGAAGTATGACATCGTTCTCTTAGCGACGTTGGAGGAGGGGATGCACAAGTCTGAGGTGCTCGCAGCCATGCAACAGCTCTTCGACGGCGTGATCGAGATGAAGCTCTACGAAGAAGGCCTGAGCGTCGTC
>CAZHNH010000022.1:0-34507 GCA_964533695.1 uncultured Nitrosopumilales archaeon
GGTCACGGGCTTTCTATCGAACAATGACTCAAGGCCCGCGCATTAACCACTCTGCCACCCCGGCCCATCCATCATCACCGGACCGCCCGACCCTATTCATAAGCTCTGAACTGTACACGAATCAAGCATGCATTGCTCCCCGGATTGGAGACGGCGCAAGTCCCTTCTGTCCCCCGCGAGAGTGTCGAGGGGCCAAGCATCGATCTCTGGTCCACCCAGTTCTCATTCGCGCTACCTATCCGGACGACACCTCCCAAAGCCCTACGAAGTATTATTACGACCAAACCCTACGTCATCCAGCGTGAAGGTTAGGGTCAGAGCGGCGAGGGCGAATGATAAGAAACCTCTCATGAGCTTCATCAAAAATGTGTGGGGAGGCCACGACTACATCCCTAGGGTTTGGGACGACTGGTTGAAGGACAGAAATGGAAGGATGTTCGTGGTCGAAGTCGGTGGTGTCCCTGTGGGCATGAACCGGGTCAGGTTTCTCGAAGACGGTTCGGCATGGTTCGAAGGAGCTCGCGTACATCCCAACTTCAGGGGGATGGGCCTGGCATCAAAACTCGGTGTGAGAACCATGCGCGTCGCCAGGAACCAAGGGATACGAGTCTTCCGTCTTGTGAGTGGATCACGGAACAGGTCGGCGCACAGGCAAATCGCCCGCATGCGCTTCAAAGAAACGTCAAGGATTAGCGTCTACGTTCCCGGAAAGGGCGCAAGGTTTGTCCCTGAGAAGGGGGTCTCCTTGGCAGCTCCTGATGATCTGGAGAGAGTCATGAGGTTGGTCAAGAAATCGAGGGAATTCAAGCTCGGATCTGGTGTCTTTTGGGACTCCTTTGCGGCGAAGTCTCTCGACAGCTCAATGGTCAAGGGTCTGATCAGAGACCAGTCAGTTTGGATCAAGGACGAGTCTGTCGCCATCGCCAAGGTCGGGAGGGAGGAAGGGATAGGCTGGAGGCAGGTCTGTTTCCTTGCCGGGAATGATGATGGACCCCTCAAGCTGGTGAGTCATGTTTTCGGATTGAAAGTAAAAGGCCGTACGAGCCTGCGGCTTGTCTACATGCCCCAAGGGTCAAGGATGATTGGCATTCTCAGGCGTTCTGGGTTCGTCAGATGGTCGTCACTGATCCTTTTCCAGAGAACGGCCACCAAGGGTTAAAACTAGCACGGCGGGGGAGCGGCCTTATGGAGAATGGTGTTACGAAGATCGCGGTGCTCGGTGCCGGACTGATGGGACATGGAATTGCCCAGGTCGCCTCGCAAGTCGGCTGTTATCAAGTGTCGATACTCGACATCAATGAAGAGCTAGTCGACAAAGGAATGAAGATGCTCAAGGACAGCGTTTCTAAGTTCGTGGAGAAGGGGAAGCTTTCGGACAGCGAGGGGAAGGCGACGATGGCGAGGATTCACCCGACGACTGACCTTGCCGAAGCCCTCAAGGGAAGCCAACTGGTAATTGAGGCGGCAACGGAAGACCCCAAGCTCAAACTTGACCTGTATCGGCGAGTCTCCGAGTTAGCCGCTGACGACACTACCGTCGCCTCGAACACTTCTTCGATAAGCATCACACTTCTCGCGTCAACCATGAAGCATCCAGAAAGGGTTTGCGGGATGCACTTCTTTAATCCGCCACAGCTGATGAGCCTGGTAGAGATAATCAAGGGGAACAAGACCTCTGAGGAAACCGTTGAGTTGGTCAAGCATGTCTCTGCCAAGATGGGAAAGGACACGGTTCTCTGCAAGAAAGACTCGCCAGGGTTCATCGTGAACAGAATTCTGGTCCCTGCGTTGAACGAGGCGGTTTTCCTCGTTCAAGAGGGGGTTGCCGACCCGGAGGACATAGACAAGGCCGTGAAACTAGGCCTGAACTGGCCGATGGGACCTATGCAGCTCCTAGATTATGTTGGGTTGGATACGACATTCAACATAACACAGGTGTTCATGCAGGAACTCCAGGACTCCAAGTACCGGCCTTCTCCGCTCCTCAGAGAGATGGTTAGAGCAGGCCGTCTGGGCAGGAAGACTGGCAAAGGGTTCTACTCGTGGGACTCCCCAGGAGCAACCAAGTCCGATCAGAGAAGATGAGCGGAGGGCGCCCTGTCGCCCTCTAGTTTTTCTCTGACGGAAGCCGGAAAGGAAATCGACTTCCCTTCATGTCCAACAAACGCGTGGACGGTGTGCCCCGTGCAAAGCAGTATAGCCTCCGGAAGCTTTAGGATTTCATTCTCAAACATCAGGCTTCGACTCCCCACCCTACCTATCCTTGTCTTCACGAGTATTTCGTCGTCAAACCGAGCAGATGCTTTGTAGTCAGCGTGTGCTTGGACGACAGGAATGTGGAACCCCATTTTTCCCCAGTTCCCTGGGGTCAACCCGAGATCACGGAGGAGGTTCACTCTCCCAACCTCCATCCACACGAAGAATTTCGCGTAGTATACGACCCCCATGTTGTCGGTCTCCTCGAAGCGGACCCTGAGCTTCTGCTCGTGCCACGCGCCCATGAATCGGGTTCAGTGAATCCAGTTTTATAGCTGACTGAGCCCAACCGTGCAGGATGTATTGGAACTCAGTGGGTTCTTTTGCTGACCACGATGGCGTTATGGGAAGATTCTGAAGCAGAACGTCGGCTGTAGGACTGAGCGAGGCTTTTTTACGCTCATTGAGAAGGCGTGCCTTATGGAATATGGCACGATAATCACCACAAGACAAGGATGGACGGGGACCATTAAGCTCAACAGACCTGAAGCAATGAACGCTCTGAACTCACAGATGGTTAAGGAGCTGATCGCCGCATTGGATGATTTCGATAGAGACAACACCATCAGGTGTGTAGTCATTGCTGGTAGCGAGAGGGCTTTCTCGGCAGGGGCGGACATCAAGGAGATGGCAGGGATGACAGCAGTTCAGATGGCGATGACAGGGCATTTCTTTCCCCTGTGGGACAGAGTAGGAAGATTCCCGAAGCCGATAGTGGGGGCGCTCAGCGGATTCGTTCTCGGTGGGGGGCTGGAGCTGGCAATGAGCTGTGATGTGCTCGTCGCATCGGAGACCACGCAACTCGGGCAGCCCGAAATCGACATCGGCGTTATGCCTGGTGGAGGAGGTACACAGCGGCTCACCAGGGCAATTGGAAAGTACAAGGCGATGGAAATGATACTGACTGGAAGGAGAATTGCGGCAGATGAAGCGAAGACCTTGGGACTGGTAAGCAAGGTGGTTCCAAGAGAGGCGTATCTCTCAGAAGCTCTGAAGATAGCGGAAGAAATTGGTTCGAAATCGCCAGTTGCAATCAGGCAGGCCAAGATGGCTGTCAACAAGGCCCTTGAAATGGGACTCTCAAATGGCCTCGATTTTGAGCGTGAACTTTTTTACCTGCTGTTCGCTTCCGAGGACAAAGACGAAGGAATGAAGGCGTTCATGGAGAAGCGGAAGCCCGAGTTCAAGGGGAAGTGACGGAGAACAATGGATCTCAATACAGTGAAGACAGAGGTTAAGAACGGTGTGATGTGGATCACGCTGAACAGGCCAGAGAAGCTGAATGCTTTCGATGGCCAGATGGGGGACGATATGCTCGAGTCGCTGAAAGAAGCGGAGAAGAGCTCCGAGGTCCGGTGCGTAGTGGTGACAGGCGAGGGGAGAGCCTTCTCAGTGGGAGAGGACCTCAACGCGAACAAGGGGGCTTACGAAGGGGGCAAGCCCGTCCTCCTCGGAGAGGTATTGAAGCGAAAATACAACCCCATAGTGCAGCGGATAAGGAGAATGGAAAAGCCGGTCGTTGCAAGCATAAATGGTGTCACGGCGGGTGCGGGGCTGGGACTTGCGCTCGCGTGTGACCTCAGGGCCGCCTCCGACAAGGCGACGTTTCACGAGGCGTTCATCAAGGTCGGACTTGCACCAGACTCGGGGACGAGTTTCTGGCTGACTCGGATTGTCGGCCTGGCCAAAGCGATGGAGATAGGGCTTCTAGGTGAACCTGTCGACATGACCATGGCATTGAACTTGGGACTGGTCAACTGGGTGTTTCCAGACGACAGGCTCAGGGAGGAAGTGACGAAGATCTCTGAGCGGCTGGCGAAAGGGCCAACTCGTGCGCTAGGGTTGACAAAGCGCGCGCTTAACAGGGCAATAGTTGTCGACATGGACTCAGCCCTGGAATACGAGACGTACCTACAAGATGTTGCAGGGCGAACGGCTGATCACGCAGAGGGAGTGAAGGCGTTCTTTGAAAAAAGGGATGCCAAGTTCAACGGTAACTAGCACAGAATAGAACGGAGACCATCTGGAATCTGCGAGTCCGTCATTGCTTGGTGGTAGTCCTTCCCGAAGGCAAAACCTCTTTGAGGACCCGACGCGCTGCTGGATTAGCAAGCAGGACCAGCTGCATCTTTCATTAGGCCGGAGACTGCTTCCGAACGTGAAAGTCAATCCTTCAGCAAAGAAGAAAAGCTCCCCGCCGATGGTCACACTGAATGGATCATCAGGCGGTCGTAGTGGAGGCCGTGAGAACGCCGATTGGAAAGTATGGAGGGATTCTGAAATCGGTCAGGCCAGACGACCTCGGTGCCCTCGTGATGAAGGAACTGTTCCGGCGAATCCCAATCGACCTCTCGGCTGTCGACGATGTATACTTTGGCTGCTCGAATCAGGCAGGGGAGGACAACAGGAACGTCGCACGCATGGCCACGCTTCTTGCGGGTTTCCCATACTCAGTTCCAGCCGCGACGGTCAATCGGCTTTGCGGATCAGGGCTCGAAGCTGTGAACTCTGCAGCGCGTGTCGTTTGGTCAGGGGAAGGGCAAATCCTAGTAGCAGGGGGCGTCGAGAACATGACAAGGGCGCCGCTAGTAGCTCTGAAGCAAGAATCGGCCTTCAGGCGCGGGGAAGTCTCGCTCGTGGACTCGACCATTGGCTGGAGGTTCATCAACCCTATCTTTCCTGCTGAGTATCCGCCGATCTCTATGGGAGAGACAGCTGAGAACCTGGCGGAGAAGTACAAGATCAGCAGGAGGTCACAGGATGAGTTCGCGCTGTCGAGTCACAGGAAGGCGGTGGAAGCCACCAAAGCGGGGAAGTTTCGGGATGAGATTCTGACGGTAAAGACGTCTGACAACCCAGAAGGCGTCGCCGTCGACGAAGGACCGCGCTCCGACACTTCGATGGAGAAACTGTCGACCCTGAGGCCCGCATTTAGAAGGAACGGAACCGTTACGGCAGGGAACTCCTCAGGCATCAACGACGGAGCGGCAGCCCTTCTCATAATGGAGGAAGCGAAAGCAAGAGAACTCTCAGTCAAGCCTCTCGTCCGGATTCTCGGCTCTGCGACCGCTGGTGTTCACCCCAGCTACATGGGTATCGGCCCTGTCTATTCGACAATGAAACTACTGAAGAGACTCGGCATGTATGCAGACGAGTTCGGAGCAATCGAGCTGAACGAGGCCTTCGCTGCACAGGTCCTTGCATGCGTGTCAGAGATGCCTGAACTCGAACTCAAGAAGATGAATCCCAACGGCGGGGCGATTGCGTTGGGACATCCTCTCGGATGCAGCGGCTCCCGAATAGTCTCAACCCTCGTACATGAGATGAAGCGATCGAGGATCAAGTACGGACTGGCGACCATGTGCGTCGGAGTCGGTCAAGGCGTATCGACAGCATTCGAGCTAATCAAGTAAGAGTTATCTTCCGGCCAAAAAGTGCCGCAGGAGAATTTGCAGTCTGAACCTGTCGCTGCATATGACATGTTCATCGGAGGGGCGTGGGTCAAGTCACATTCAGGGAGGACCTACCCCGTCTTCAACCCCGCGGTAGGCAGAGTACTCGCCCACGTGCCGAAGGGGGACAGCGAAGACGTGAAGGTGGCGGTAGATTCCGCCAAGAAAGCCTTCGAAGACCCCGCCTGGAGGTCGATGGACCCTAGCAGGCGAGGGAGAATTATGTACAAGGCGGCCCAGAATCTGAGGGAAAGGCTCGCAGACTTCGCAAGGCTGGAGACAATGAACAACGGGAAACCCCTCGGCCAGGCGAAAGGAGACATGGCGATGGCCGCTAGGCACTTCGAATACTTCGCTGGCCTTGCAGACAAGATCCAGGGGGCATCAATACCTGTTCCGGGGAGCCGCCTCAATTACACAATAAAGGAACCGCTCGGAGTAACCGCGCATATAGTTCCGTGGAACTATCCTCTTGTGATGGCGGCCAGGAGCATGGCACCAGCGTTAGCGGCAGGAAATGCCGTAATCGCAAAACCAGCGTCGTTCACCCCGATCACTCTTCTGAAGTTCGCAGAGGTGTGCAAGGAGGCTGGCTTACCGGACGGAATATTGAACGTCATTACCGGAGGAGGCGAAGAAGTGGGAGTTGCTCTCGCTAGGAATCGTGAGGTCAAACATGTGGCACTGACGGGTTCCGTTGAAACAGGAGTCAGCGTTGCAGAATGCACGGCCTCCAATCTTACCCGTGTCGCACTCGAGTTGGGTGGGAAGAATCCTACAATCGTCTTCGCCGATGCTGATCTTGACAAGGCGGCGAGAGGCGTGCTAAATGGAATTTTCACTAACGCGGGGCAGATGTGCTGGGCTGGTTCAAGACTACTAGTGGAAGCGCAGGTGAAGGGCAGGCTACTGGACAGGTTGGTGCAGGGAGCCAAGGCGATGAGATTAGGAAACGGGTTGGATCCGAACACGACAATGGGCCCGATGGTCGCAGACAGTCAGCGAAAGAGGGTCGCTGAGTATGTCGAACAGGGAATTCAAGATGGAGCGGTGGTTCTCGCAGGTGGTTCAGCTCCCGAAGAGGAAGCGTTCAGATCAGGGTACTATTACTATCCGACAATCTTGGACGGAGTAGCAAACACCATGAGGGTGTCAAGGGAGGAGATTTTCGGCCCTGTCCTCACTGTGACCGAGTTCGAGACAGATGCTGACGCACTGTCGAAGGCGAACGACTCCCTGTATGGCCTGTGGGCTGGCATCTGGACGAGGGAGCTCGGGAGGGCTCACAGGATAGCCGCAGGAATCGAGGCAGGAATCGTTTGCATCAACGAAGAGCCTGTGACTTTCCCTCAAACGCCGTTCGGGGGGTTCAAGATGAGCGGAAACAGCTCAGAGCAAGGAATGGACGCGATCTCGTCGTATGTCCGCGTCAAGAACGTCTCAGTTAACCTCGAGTAGTCAGGTCGGCCTTCCAAACCTTTTCTGTCTGGCGAGCCTTCAAGTTTGCCCACCGTGAGAGGTTGAAAAGGTATGATGACAACCTGTTCAAGAAGGGGAGCAACTCCGGATTCATCTTCTCTGCCCGCGATGCGGTTAACATGCGCCTTTCCGCCCGGCGGCACACCGCCCGACAGAGCTGCAGGTGAGCACCTAACGGCGACCCCCCGGGGAGAATGAAATTCTTCAGAGGCGGTAGCTGTGTGAGCAGTTCGTCAGTCATCTCTTCGATACGCAACGTGTCGGAAGAGGAGATTCTTCTTACTCTCGCGGCGTCCCCGTGCTCAGTCGCAGAATCTGCCCCTGCACGAAAAAGCAACCCTTGGATCTCTTCAAGTGCCGCCTTGATTGTGCTGGTGGTCGACATGGAGCCTGCGATACCTAGGGTACTATTCAGTTCGTCGATTGAGCCGTATGCTTCGACGCGAGGAGAGTCCTTTGCGAGTCTCCTTGACCCGTGGAGCGACGTCTCGCCCTTGTCTCCTTTTCTGGTGTACATTGTATTCCTGTTTTATTCGTGAATTATAAACAATATTAGACGTTGGGTCGCAACTTTTCCAGTCAGGAGTAATTTATGGGAAGCACCCCGGATCAGAGGGGCGGGACAAGGCACGTCGTTCGATTTTCCTATAAAGCACCTCTTCACACCACAGGAAGCATCAAGACTTGTACCGGACATCAAACCTAGAATCCGGGAGCTCATGGACAAGCGGAGGGTCGCAGATGCCTTGCGAACCGAGCTGGACAGATGCATTCTTATCGGCTACAGGATGTCAGAAATCGCAGACAAAGCGGCACAGCTCGACGGGCTGCGATGCGACATGAGCGAGGAGGTTAGCAGACTCGAGGACATCGGAATCAAATTGAGAGACCTTGAGCTCGGCCTAGTCGACTTCCCTGCCGAGAGGTTCGGCGAGAACGTGTTGCTGTGCTGGACGTACGGGGAGCCTGAAGTTTCATATTGGCATCCTCCAGGTGGGTGCTATGAAGATAGGAAGGCTTTGAAACTTCAGCTTATTCAGCCATAGTTCTGTCAGCCTCTTAGCAGCCTTTCGGCGTTCCGCTTCAGCAGCTTCTCAGCCACTCCCACTTTTAGCCGAGGCTTTAGGCTAGTGTCGAAGTCTTCCATCCATTCGGCATGCCTAATCATGGGGTAGTCAGTCCCGAAGAGGAATCTGTCCTGCAGGATCCCGTTGAGGTACGGTATGATCGTCTCAGGAAGATATCGCGGCCTCCACCCAGAGACGTCGATGAAGACGTTAGGGTTACGCAGCGCGATTGAAAGGGTGACATCAGCCCATGGCCAGCCGAAGTGGGCCATCACTACCTTCAAGTCCGGGTAACGTTGGCAGACCTCATCGAGGAACTCAGGCTTACTGTACTTTATCTCACAGTCTCCAAGGCCTGTCGTCCCTGTGTGAAAGAGTACGGGAATCTCGAAATCTTGGCAGACATCGTAGATGGGGTTCATCCGCTTTTCGTCGTTTGGGTAGACAGAATTTGCGCTGCTGTGCACTTTGAGTCCTCTGAAGCCTAGCTTGGTTACTGCCCTCCTCAGTTCTCTGGCTGCCTCTGTTCCCGAGTTAGGATCCACTCCTGCAAATGGAATGAGCCTGTCGCCTGACTTCGAGGCTATGCTCGCAAGATAATCATTCTTCAAAGTATAGTGTCTGAAGCTTGCATTCTTTGTGGCATGAGTGTCTTGTCCTAGAATCACCCCTTTGGCGACCCCGGCCTCATCCATCTCCTCCAGGACCTGCTCGACTGTCGTAGGCAACCTGTCGAAGTCGAGTTTGAAGAATCGGCACGCTTTCATTATAGGACCGTTCTTCCTCATGAAGGCTCTCGTCCAAGGATGGACGTGAAAGTCAAGTGACACGGAACCCAGCAGTGGAACGGTCGCCCCTTAAGCCTTGCCGAGTTGTGGAATTACTTGGATGCGTTCTTGACCTTCCTGACAGATTTCACGTAATTGATCGTCTGGCGCAGTTCAGATGCCGAGGCCCTCTCTGAGGCCCTTGTATCTGTTCCTGATGGTGACTTCAGTCACACCGGCTGCTTCCGCCACGTCCTTCTGTGTTTTCTCCGCACCCTCGAGAGTGCACGCCACATACAACGCCGAAGCTGCCAGCCCCATCGGGTCCTTTCCTGCGGATAGTCCCATCTGCTTGGCTCTTACCAAGATTTCGCGAGCCCTCCTCTGCGTTGACTCCGGCATCCTTGCCCTCGAAGCGATCATAGACACGCATCGACCCGCGTCAGTCACGGGCATCTTGAAGTCCATTTCCTTGTGCAGAAGCCTATACGATCGGGCAAGGTCCTTCTTCTTGACGTTACTCACAACCGCAACATCCTTCAACGTCCTCGGAATCTGGCCATCCCTGCATGCCGCGTATAGGGACGCTGCGATTATAGCAGTTATTGATCTCCCCCTCACCAAATTTCTCTCCAAGGCCTTTCTGTAGACGTAAGCAGCCTTCTCGGTTACCGCTTCGGACACTGCGAGCTTGTCTGCAAACCTCCTCAACTCCCCGAAGGCCTGTCTGAGGTTCCTGTCCGCCGATTCGTGTGCTTGGCTCCTCCTGTCCCAGGTCCTGAGCCTCTCTACAGTGGACTTCATAGACCCGGAAAGAGCCTTGCCGGACGCGTCCTTGTTCAATCCGCCGATTACTGTCGCGAGCCCCATGTCATGAATCGCGATTGAGGTGGGCGAACCCCCCCTGTTCCTATCACCCTTTTCATCGTTCGAGAATGATCTCCACTCCGGACCAGTGTCTATGATCTTCTCCTTGACCACGAGCCCACAATCGCTACAGTAGAGTTCGGAGCCCGAACCGTCGATAACCATGCGGTTCTTGCCGCACCTGGGACACTTCTCAAGTGTCCTCTCCTGCTTCAGCAGTCTCGAAAAGTTGATGTTGTTTGACATTCGACCAACACGAAGAGAGAATAGGACCTATTCTCAGGGAGGCCGTGCTAGCCCTATTATATAAATGACTGGCTTTCTCGTAGGGTCAACCAGCCTGCAAAGGCCCCGCAAGTCTCCTTTCTGGGGCCTGCCGGCGCTGCGAGAGGAACTCTGCGTCCAGTCCTGTGGCCTAGGACTGCCTAGGGCTATTGACTCCTAGCGTCGTCAACAAACGTAAGAATTCCTCTTCAGTTATCCAGTCTACCTTAAGGTAGTCCGCAATTTCAGGACTTCGAAGCCCGATTCTCTTCGCCTCATCCAAGACAACTTTGTAGGCTTCGATCTCGGTTGGCCTGTCAACATACGCGTAGCGCCTGTCCCAGAGTTCTTTTCCCTCCATGTGCTGCCTGATGTGGACCAGTTCGTGGACGACGTCCAGGTAAAGGTGAGTCTCATCGCCTTCCCTTAGATACTTCGAGTTTACCATGACAGAGCCTTCTCGGTCGTTTATTCGCATGTATCCTCTGCCGTCCTCGATGTTAACATAGAGCTCGGACAGGACTTCGTCGGTACCTGTGCCGAAAATTGACCTCACCGCCAGCACATTCTCGAAACCTTGGAAAACCTCATTGAACGGGACCCTCCCCAGAGGGACGTTCCTGCTTATGATTATGCCTTCGACCACGAACGTTCATGCACCCTCGTTCTTGTCGGCTCTTGGCGCCCCCTTGCTCATGATCAACTTAGAGTAAAGTTCCTTAAACCCTCCAGCGATATAGAAATTGCCCACCCCGTCAGAGACAATCGTCTGGAGAACCAGTTCCCTTCCCTCTGACGACGCGATCTGGCTTGCCTGATGGAGCAATGAGCCAGCAATCCCCGATCTTCTGTGATCCTCCAAGGTGCCTACGCAATAGACGCCGAGGAGCCCAGGGGTCCGAAAAACCGCAAGCACCCCTGCCACTCTTCCAGCTTTCTTGCCCGCTAAGAATGTCACAGAAGGCTCGCTCTTAAGCCTGGTCGCGATGCCAGCGACGGAATTCCTAACCCTGAGGTCTCCGTAGAATGACAGGGAGAAGGTGGTTGCCCAGTCCCTTGCGTCTACTGCCTGTCCGGAGGTTACGTTCAGCCCCGTTGCTAATCTGAAACCCAGCTCGTCCAGTCTCATCACAGACATCTTGTCGAATTCTCCGTAACCCTTCGTCTCCAAGATTTGAGTGATCCCCCTGCATTCCTCTGGTACCATGAAGCAAGGGCTTCTTGCCGCAGCTTTGAAAGCCTGCTCGGCTGCACTAATTGCATCTCTGGCATCTCCACATTCTAGGAAGCCCGCCCTGTTGAAGAAGTACTCGTCATAGTCGCGTGAAATCATGACGTAAGAGTAGTTTGAAAGCCAGCTCACGTCTGCCCACAGTCCCCACCAGTTCACCTCGTTGAGTTCTAGGTCCCTGAGGCTAACCAGTTCAAAAGTCAACCCCGAGGATCTTGCTTGCGCTGTCAAGAGAGGAGAGAAAGCGGCGTGTGGCAGCAGGGCTCCTCACATCGAGGGCCGACAAGATGCCAGTCTCCAGGACATCCAACGCAAGTGGCGTGTTGATATCGTCGTTCATCGCACGCTCGAAGCGGTTGGACAACTCTTGGTCATGCTCATCTCCAGCAGGTGGTCCCGCCGACTGACGAAGTCTCTTCACAGAAGACTGCAACCGCGAATATCTCCTAGCCGCTGCCCTGAGCCCCTTTAGGTCCATGTCCCGCCTGTAATGTACTCCCAGCAGAAAGACCCTCAGCTGCTCTGCTGAAAAGGAACGGAGCGCGTCTCTGACAGTCACAACGTTTCCCTTTGATTTCGACATTTTCTCGCCTTTCATATTCACCAGCCTCGTATGAATCCAGTATCTAACGAACGGCTTCAAACCCGATAGTGACTCCCCTTCGGCAATCTCTGCTTCGTGGTGCGGGTAGGTCAGTTCGTAGGCTCCCCCGTGGATATCATATTGTGGGCCTAAGAGTTCAGAGGTGACCGCAACGTCTTGGATGTGCCAACCCGGAGACCCAGTCCCCCAGGGACTGACCCACTTTCCTTCAATTAGAGTCTCGGGCCGCCAGAGCGCAAAGTCGAGCAAGTTCCTCTTCCTTAGTGAGAGCTCGAGCGGCCTGAGTGAGAGCTCCCTTGTGTCCAGATGAGAAAGTTCTCCGAACTTGGGGAAGGTGGAGACATCGAAGTATACCCATCTGCCCACGACGTAGGCATTCCCCTTTTGGACAAGGAGAGATACCTGTTTTATCATTTGGTTGATGTGAGCCGAGACGGGCTCGAATTCGCACACTGAGTCTGCCTTCAGCCTTGCCATGTCGTCGACGAAATCCTTGGAATGCTCTTGTGCTAGAGCCGTCGGGGACTTGCCTTTCTTCTCCGCTTCGTCGGTTATTCTCTCGTCGACATCTGTGATGTTAAGGACGTAGTGGACCTTGTATCCGAGATGGGTCAGATAGCGAGCCAACACGTCGTAGAATACGTATGTCCTGGCGTGGCCCAGGTGCATGTAATCCTGGACAGTTGGGCCACAGACGAACATTCTTACCTCTTCCTCGCGCAAACTCTTGAAGGACTCCTTTTTCTGAGTCAAAGTGTTGAAGACGGCGAGCCCACCAGGCAAAGATGAAGCGAAGCACCGGAAGAGTCACCAGTATTAGCCTTTTTGAGCAGGCACGGGGAGGCTTCAGAGTTGGCCATGTTCTATGAAAGGAGAATAGGCTCATTTCCTGTCCTTGAAAGAGAACTGCAACACCTTGACTCAGATGCAGGGATCAGAGCATTAGGCACATTCGAGGATCGCCCCTGCTTCATCTTTGTGACAAGATTCGTAGGGATGTACACAGCAATGGTGTACGAGAGAGGAGGGACGAAAAAGACGCCTACCGTCGGAAAGAGGATCTTGGCCAAGGAATTCGGGTCACGAGGTGAAGTGGCAACATTCCTGAAGGCCATCATGCCTCGAAAAGTCGAGGCATATCTGTACTAGAAATAGCCTGCGTGAATTAGGGCCAGTTTAAGAATGGGCGGAAGACGGGCAGAAACACATGAGAGAGTTGAGCGCACTATACCGAAAGGTTGCGAGGAAGGTCCTAGCGGAGACATTAGCAGTAAAGAAGGGCGAGGCTGTGACGGTCGAGGCCTGGACGAATGGTCTCGACTTTGCTAGGATTGCCGTTGCTGAGGCACGGTCCATGGGGTGCACGGCGATGCTCGTCCTCGAAGACGAACAGGCCTACGTTGAGGCTCTGACACGTTCGCCAAGCGAAACGATCGGTAAGATGGGGAAGAACGAATACGGAATGCTGTCTGGTACGGATGCGTACGTGTTTGTCCCGGGTCCCATTCTGGCGGCGTATCAGACCAAAGTTAAGCCCCAACTCGTTAATGATTCGACAGAGTACAACGAGTCTTGGTACAAGGCTGCAGAGAAGGCCGAGCTAAGGGGCGCCCGACTGACTTTCGGATATGTCGGAGAAGATCTGGCTAAGATTCTCGGCAAGACAGTCAGGCAGGTTGTCGAGCTTCAGTTGAATGCAGCCCTGGTCGATTTCAAGAAGATATCGAAGTCGGCACAAGGAGTGAAGGCACTCTGCGAGGAAGGTAAAGAAGGCGTACTCAATGCAGCGGGCTCAAAGCTCGACTTCGTTCTCGACGGAGGCACTACGGTGGAGGACGGGATTGCGAGCCGTGCTGACGTGGAAGCCGGAGAGAACATGACTTATGTCCCACCCGGATTCGTATCCTGTTCAGTAGACAAGTCGTCGGCCTCGGGAACAGTCATGGTCTCCCAGACAGTAACGAGGCGGGGCTTGCTTCACGACGCCGTGCTTACCTTCGAGGAGGGGAAGCTGACAAAGTGGAGGAGCCAAAGGAGCAAGGAGCTACTTGAAGAACTCATCAGGGCGGTTCCGGAGGAAAGACGGAGGTTGACGATTCTTAACGTGGGAGTCAATCCGAAGATGGGATTCCTCTATGGCCAGGACAGGATGGTGGCCGGATCGGTTACATTAGGAGGCTTCGGACTCATGGCCGTCGTCAGGGAAGGCAATCTGAGCTTCGATGGAAAGCAGGCGGTCAAGGCCGGCAAACTGTAGATTTCCTACGTTCGATGCGTGAAATGTTCACTCTGGGCACGAGACGATAGAGAGCCCACATCGCTGATTGTGGCGGTGCAACCCCACCGGACGACTGTAGCTCTCACCAAGCGAAAAGCGAGAAGACTTTCGCCGCCTGTCGGCTCTCGCCCACAGCTTCTCTTGGATACCCAATGGGCCGGTGCACTACCTTTTTCACTGGGGGAGTTCACAGGTGTCTCGTGAGCGAGACCCCCCATGGCATCATCGAAGGAGATCGGGCCCCCGATTTCGAGCTCCCTACGTCTACGGGCAAGACGGTACGACTCAGTTCATTGAAAGGGAAAAACGTCGTACTGTACTTTTACCCTGCAGACGATACTCCGGGTTGCACCCGCGAGGCGTGTTCTTTCAGGGACGGCATGCCTGAATTCGAAGGTCTTGATGCCGTAGTACTCGGGGTCAGTCAGGACTCGCCCGAGTCGCACCGGAAGTTCATCGGTAAGTACTCGCTTAACTTCGCACTGTTGAGCGATGAGGGGTTAGAAGTTCACAAGCTTTACGGAACATGGAAATTGAAGAACAACTACGGGAAGAACTATTGGGGGACAGAACGGTCAACGTTTGTGATCGACAAGCAGGGAATTGTCAAGAAGATCTTCAGGAAGGTGAAGGTAGATGGTCACGATGACCAGGTGCTCCTAGCGCTTCGGTCATAGGGTGAGCCTTTAGATGGGTTCATTCTTTGCCGGAGTCAAAGCCGGCACGCTTGGAGGCGTATTCTATATTGGAGGTCTTGCTTTATTCAACGCGGCGCTACTTTATGGGTTCAAGAGCCAGGCACTAAGCATCATATCCCGAGACTACCCGAGCATATGTCCGAGTTCGAACAGCACCTCTATCCAGGCCTGTTTCAATTCTGTTGCGTCGGTCTACATCCCGTACATAGCGTTCATTGGATTCTTTGTTTCTCTTTTCTTCTCTGGACTTTTTGGCTGGTCGTATGAAACCTTCCCAGGTAGGAGCCCCGTCGCGAAGGGAGAGGTAACAGCCGTGCTTGTTGCCCTTGGACTCATTCTCGGGGATCTCTACGGCTTTACCCTCGGGGCGCTCCCGACGACGCTCCTTGGAGTGTTCTTCGTAGCCTGGACGGGTCTCTATGGCTACATCTTAGGAAGGCTGTACAGGCGGTATACTAGAACCGTCAGATTCGAGAGCGCCGATGACAAGATTGCCAAAGTACTTGTCGACGGGAAGGACTACACGGGTAGGTCGAGAACTTTCGCTCTCACGTCAACCCACGAAGTGAAGGCCAAATTGAGCGAAGGCGCATCGTTCAAGCAATGGGAGGTAAGCGGAGGTGTGTCCCTTGAAGACCCAAGATCGTACGAAACACTCATGGAAGTGAAGGGAGACGGGCTCCTGCGTGTTCAAAGCGCACGAAAGCGTTAGGTGCATTGCGTGAGTCCTGAACTGATGGCCAGGTTCAACAGAGAACAGATATCGTGCTGACACTCTCGCTGAAAGACAATTTGAGGTCAGACTTATGTGCCATCGGTGGCGCTGGATTAACTGGTTCGAGCATTCCAAGTGCCCGCAGCGTTCACTGAGGCATGTGAGCGAACGTCTCGACTAGCTTCCTGAACCCACGTTTTGTATAGAAATGAAAGCCGATTTCGTTGCGAGCAGGAAGGTCTCCCACTATTATTTCCGCGCCCATTTTAATCAGCTCTGCAGATCCCTGTTCTAGGATGTCGTGACCAAGTTGTCTCCTTCTGAACTCTGGGAGGATGTACATCTCGGTTATGTGCCCTTCCATGTGAGGATCGTAGAATATCCGCTCTCTCATCTCCGCTCTAAGGAACCCTATGATTTTCTCCCCCTGGACGGCCACAAGCAGGAGGGACCTTGGCGAACCAATCGTCGACGTGACATACTTGGTCGCCCTTTCCTTTGCATCGTCGACTACGTTGAAGAGCGGATCGAACTCATTGTTCAGTCTCTTTAGCCTTACTATCAAATCGGCAACAACCGCGATGTCGTCCTTGGTCGCGTGCCTCACCCTGACGTGGGCCATTGAAGGAGGGTGTACCGCATCCGATTTATGTTTACTCTGGTGGCTCAAGTATGACCCCACAGTTCCTCAGAGCTTCCATAGTCTTCCTTGCGTGCTGAATCATGTTAGTGGAGGTAAGTAGGAGCTCGTCTTTCGAGAGCTTCTTCCTTGCGTGCCCTTCGCGCACGGCCATGTCTCCGACTGTAGCAGCCACCTGCGGATACACTTCCCATTCTGTCATTGTCGGCAAGATATGATCCCGTGTCAGCCCTTTGTCTTTCGCGTGCCTCGCGAGTTCCTTTGAAGCGGCGATGACCATGGTGTCAGTGATCGTCCTCGCCCTTACATCCAGTGCCCCGCGGAAAATTGCTGGGAAGAGCAGGCTGTTGTTGACTTGGTTCGGAAAGTCTGATCTGCCTGTTGCAACGACTTCGGCTCCGGCCGCAGCAGCGTCTGACGGAAGCATTTCGGGTACTGGATTTGCCATCAGGAAGGCGATAGCGTGTTTATTCATCTGTGCAATTTCCTCCTTCTTGATGAGGTTTGGACCCACTCCTGCCGCGGCGATTAAGGCATCCGCTCCTTTCAGTGCATCGATTAGGACACCTTTCAAGCGGTCTCCGTTCGTCTTGAGGGCTAGTTCGTACTTCCACTTATTCTTGAGTAACAACTGGTCGATGTCGTCCCTTTCAGGATGGAGGATTCCCTTCCTGTCTACTACGAGCATCTTCTTTGGATCTGCTCCTGCTTGAATGAGCAACCTGGCTGTGGCCACATTGGCTGCACCGGACCCGAATAGAACAATCCTAGAGTCTTCTAGCTTCCTGCCAGTTAGCTCAAGTGCATTAAACAACCCAGCAACGGACACGCCCGCTGTGCCCTGCTGGTCGTCGTGCCAGACGGGAATATTCATCTCAGCTCTAAGTCTGTCGAGTACTTCAAAGCACTTCGGAGATTCGATGTCTTCGAGGTTTATTCCTCCGAGGGACGGTTCAAGGGCCTTTACCACCGATATGAGGTGTTCCTCGTCGTTCGCTCGGACAGGCAGCGCGAAGGCGTTGACTCCCCCTAAGTAGTTGTAAATCAGGGCCTTCCCCTCCATGACTGGGAGTGACCCTTCAGGTCCGATGTTGCCCAACCCAAGGACACGACTTCCGTCCGAGACAACAGCGACTGTGTTCCAACGCCCCGTGTATTCGAATGATGCTTCGGGGTCATTTGCGACGGTGAGTGAAACTGCAGCTACGCCCGGTGTGTACCAAATTGAGAAGTCCTGAAGCGACCTGACTGGTACCTTAGGTGCGGTCGCGACTTTTCCGCCGTAGAACTTTGAGTAGCTTACGGCCTTTCTGGACAGCTCATCTTTGGGTATGACCCTTTGCACCACTGCCTGCCGCGGCGGCCCAGTTGTATGAGCCTCCTGAGCAGTTCCCTTTTCTGTGCCAGGGGCATGTCCCAACACTGGCACTACGCGCCTCTTATCACCGAGCTCAGGTGATGTGGATGCCATTTTCCTTATCTTGACCCTAGTAGAGCGCGATAGAAGTCACCCTTTAAGGGTGGATGGCGATTCTCAGAATTGGAAATGGTTCTGCAGCCTCCGAATAGGAGCTCCAAGAACTTGCAACTGAAGGACAGGACAGGTCAAATTCTAAGGTTTATCTCATCTAGCTTCGGTGCACAAACGAGAATCCACGTTGGTCGACCCTAGATATGCGCGGTATGTGAATGACAACATGGGGAAATTCGTGGACGAAATAATTCGTCTGACGGCCCAACCGAGTGTCTCAGCTAGGCACGAGGGAATCGAGGAGTGCGCGTCCATGGTGGAAGGGATGCTCAGGGACATCGGTGCCACGACTAAGGTGCTGAGGGTCGAGGGAGCGGCACCTTTGGTGTACGGAGAAGTAAAGTCGAATCGCTCGAAGAAGACAGTAATGTTCTACAACCACTACGATGTTCAGCCAGAGGAACCGCTTGAACTCTGGCATTCCCCCCCTTTCAGACCTGAAATCAGGGACGGTAGAATCTACGGAAGAGGAGTCTCAGACGACAAAGGCGAGCTAGTGTCAAGGCTGAAGCTGATCGAGGCGTACATGAAGACGGCAGGGGAACCGCCGTGCGGTGTAAAGTTCTGCTTCGAAGGTGAAGAAGAGACAGGCAGCGTCCATCTAGGGGAATATGTGTCCCGCTATCCAGAGCTATTCAACGCAGATGGCGTGATTTGGGAGTATGGGACTGTCGATCTGGAGGGTAGACCGAAAGTGACCTTGGGGGTGAAGGGAATGATGTACTTGGAATTCGTAATCCAATCCCTTTCCCAAGACGCACACAGCAGTTACGCCGCAGCCCTCCCGAGTGCTCCATGGAGGCTTGTCAGACTTCTCAGCCTGATCAAAGACAACAACGAGAGGATTCTGGTCCCGGGTTGGTACGACGGCGTGGAGACGCTTGATGACGACGAGTTGAAGGTCCTGAAGGACATGCCGTTTGATGCCGGATCATTCATGAAGAATTACGGGGCGCAGACGCTCCTGGGCGGAATGGACGGGGAGCAGGCCAAGAAAGCCCTCGTTCAGAGGCCAACAGCGAACATTGCTGGGATATGGGCAGGATACACTGGCCCAGGGTCCAAGACGGTCTTGCCAAGAGAGATGCACGCTAAGCTTGACTTCAGGCTCGTCCCGAACCAAGACCCAGACGACCTCTTGAGGAAGCTGAGGCGTTACCTCAACGACAAGGGATTCGCCGATGCGAGAATCGACGTCGAGAGCATGGAGCCGGCGGCTAGAACTTCATACAGGCATCCGTTTGCGAGGGCCGCGATAACTGCTGCGGAAAAGACCTATGGCGAGAGACCAGTGGTAGAGCTCTCCTCTCCAGGAACGGGTCCACTGTATATCTTCACGCGCAGGTACAATATGCCATCCGTGGACATCGGAGTTTCATCCGAAGACGGGGGGATCCACGCCCCCAACGAGAACCTGAAGCTCGACCTGCTTCAAAAGGGGATACACTGGATAGCGGAGACGATCGAATCCTTTGCGGCCTCTTAGCTACCACTTAGTTAGGTCGCCCTCTAAAAGGCCCCTTCCGAGGTGGGCGCGATCGATGTGATTTGAGAGTTCGCTCCTATCGGCAACGGTAGCTCCGCAGTATGGACAGCCGACCGTGACTGGAGACGCTAATTCTGGGAGCACAAGCTGCTGCCCGAGTTCGCCTAAAATCATCGCCTTCTGGGTTATCAGCCCGACGAACTTCCCATCCTTGGTCACCCCGAGACGCCTGACACCTAGCTTGGACATCTTCGCGATGGCGTCGATCACCTTGGCTTTCGAGTCGATGGTTGCCACAGGCGCGTTCATCACGGCCCTCACATTTACATTGGATGGGTCGAGTCCGGCCGCCACCACTTTGTACAGGATGTCCCTCTCAGTCACGATTCCGATAGGATCATCTCCGTGCATTACGACCGCCTCGGTAGTTGCGGAATCCTGCATCGCCTCTGCCGCATCGACAATTCCATCGTCGAAGTTTACCTTCGTGAAGTTCTTCGACATGTACTCCGATACGGGCCGCTCAAGTGATTCTCGGAGGTCCAAACATGGCATGCGAGGAGTTTCCATTACTTAAGAGATACCGGGCGTCACTTCATAAGCAAAGAAGAAGGAGGGAGGGCGATTGAAGGCCGCAGTATTGGGATCCGGCATGATGGGAGGGGTCGTCGCTTGGGACCTTGCGAGGTCGGAAGGCGTCGATGGTGTCACGGTGGCTGATCTTGATGAAGACAGGCTCAAAGCGGTGAAGATTGGAATACTTGGCAGAAGCAGGAAGCTGTCGGTCGAGGTCCTAGACGTTAAGGACAGAGGAAAGACGGAGCGGTTCCTTAAGAGGTTCGACGTCGCCGTCTCCGCTCTCCCCCACGGCGTTGTCCACAGCTCCGATCTGGCCGCCATTGCGTCAGGAACCAAGATGGTTAATGTTGCCTTCGAGGACGAACAGATGCGACTGAATTCCGCTGGAAAGAAGACCGGCGCGCTTTTGATACCGGGATGCGGTCTAGCGCCAGGCCTCGGTGGAATCCTTCTGGGACACGCGTCGAGGGCCCTTAGGAACTGTGATGAAGGTCACATCCTCGTTGGAGGACTTCCTCAGATTCCGCGGCCCCCGTTCGGCTACAAGCTAGTCTTCTCAATCGTAGGCCTGCTTCGCGAGTACACCGATGATGCCCGAGTATTCAGGGATGGAAAACTCGTGAAAGTCAGACCCTTCTCTACAGTGGAGACCGTGGAGTTTCCAGAGCCGATAGGGACACTGGAGGCATTCTGTACCGACGGGCTAGCGAGCTTGGTCTACACTATGAAAGGAATGCGCACCCTGGACGAGAAGACGTTGAGATGGCCGGGTCACGCCGAGAAGATGGGCCTCTTGCAGGAGGCAGGATACTTTCACAAAGGCAAATTGAGATTTGAAGGAGAAACGGCAGTATCTCCCCTCGAAATGTCTTTCGAGGTGTTGCGGAGAAAGCTCAGCGAGGGTGATCCCCACGATCTTACGGTCATGAGGGTGACGGCCAAATCAGGCAGGGACGAGGTGGTCTATGACATGATCGACAAATTTGATGAAACCAAACGAGTCACGTCGATGGGTAAGACTACTGGTTACACTGCTTCAATCGTAGCTCAGATGGTTGGCAGTGGCCTGGTGAAAGGGACGGGGACTATCGCTCCAGAAACCGCCGTGAGAGGACACCTCGTCGGGGCTCTTATCTCCGAGCTTGCCGAACGGGGAGTAGTCATAGACGAACATAGAAGTTTGGGAAATGCCAGAGCATCGAACTGACGGTGTAGGCGGCCGGCTGAGACAGAACCTCTTTACGCGTGTTGCCGGTTGGCCCTTGCGCACGCCCACCGTTAGAAGAGGCAGAAAAAGCGACTCGGTGGAATTCCTGAAGCTTCTCGGGAAGCTCGCAGAGTTCGAACATTTGGAACCCCCCTCCGAGGAGGGCAAGAAACGGATCATGAATGACATCTTCGAAGACAGGAAGCTTGGCCTATTCGTGGCGCCGGTCGGAAGGAGACTCGTTGGCTACGCCCTTTACTTCTACTCTTACTCTTCGTTTCTTGCCAAACCGACGCTCTACCTAGAAGACATTTTCGTGCTCGAACAAAACAGACGGAAGGGAATCGGGCTGGCACTGTTCCGGGCGTGCGCTCGCGAAGCGGTCAGGGAACGTTGCGGACGGTTAGAGTGGGCGGTGCTTCGCTGGAACAAGAAGGCGATTCGCTTCTACGAGAACTTGGGCGCGAGGAGGCTCGATGACTGGGCACATTACAGATTGACTGCAGAAGAGGCGAAACGAGTCTACGGGTTTCACGCCAAGCCAGGTTCTCAGGGGGAAAAAGGGCCCCAATTTCAGGTCCGGAAAGCCAAGCTCCGCTCTCTCGTCGGGCATCACCTTTGATGTCGGTCTAAAATACAGGCCCCTTTTAGCCCCCGCCAGGCGGAAGATATTGGAACGAATTCTGCTATTCGAAGAGGCTGCCGGTAGGGACAAGTTCGCGTTGGGGGGCAAGGGTTACGGCCTTGCTCAGATGACCTCGATCGGCCTCCCTGTTCCTCCTGGATTCACAATTACGACCGGGGTTTGCAAGGAGTTCCATGCCTTGGGCGACAAGGTCCCTCAGGGGCTCTTCGAGGAAGTCAGGCAAAAGGTCCGAGAAATCGAGGTCAAAACAGGAAAGAGATTCGGCGACACGCAGAGACCGCTTCTCTTCTCTGTAAGGTCGGGGGGTCCCTTCTCCATGCCAGGCATGATGGACACCATCCTGAACCTCGGGCTTTCCGACGCAATCGTTGAAGAATGGGCGAATAGGACAGGCAACCACAAGTTCGCGTACGACTCGTACCGACGGCTTGTCCAGATGTTCGGTAAGGTCGCGATGGGTGCAAGCGCGGATAGGTTCGAGGGAGAACTGGAAGCTGCGAAGCGGAGATCAAACGCAAGAGCGGACATCGACCTCGAGCCACAAGAAATCTGGAAACTTGTCGAGAAATTCAAGGGCATCATTAAGGAAGAAACGGCCAGAGACTTCCCGCAAGACCCATTCGAACAGTTGGAGATGGCGATAGCTGCCGTCTTTAGGTCCTGGAATAACCCGAGGGCGAAGGAGTACAGGAGGTACTACAAAATAAGCGATGAACTCGGGACAGCAGTCAATGTCCAGACCATGGTTTTCGGCAACATGGGCCCAGACTCTGGTTCAGGGGTGGGCTTCACGCGGAATCCATCCACAGGGGACAAGGAGCTGTACGGGGAATACCTCAGCGACGCACAAGGAGAAGACGTTGTCGCTGGCGTGCGTACCCCCGTCAGCATAGCGAACCTCGAACCTAAGTTGCGAGCTGAGCTGAAGGAGCTAGCGGCTAAGCTCGAGAAACATTTCAGAGACATGCAGGACTTCGAATTCACAATCGAAGCAGGGAAATTGTATCTCCTGCAGACACGGAACGGCAAGCGAACTGCGCAAGCGGCAGTCAAGACCGCGGTCGATATGATGGAAGAGGGCCTCATCGGTTCCGACGAAGCTGTGACGAGAATTGAACCAGAGGCGTTAGATTCGCTCCTCCACAGCAGATTGGATCCGACTCTCTCAGACAAGCCGGTCGCGAAGGGTCTCAACGCGTCCCCCGGTGCTGCGTCCGGGGTTGTCATATTCGATACAGAAGAGGCCGCGGCAACAGGCGCCGAGCAGAAGGTCATTCTCGTAAGGCCGGAAACGACCCCTGAGGACATTAAAGGGATAATCTCCGCCCAAGGAGTCCTCACTGCGAGAGGAGGTATGACGTCCCACGCTGCTGTCGTTGCAAGAGGGATGGGGAAGCCAGCAATCGTGGGGTGCAGCGAGATAGAGATCTCTCACGACGGTTCAGGGTTCACAACGAAGACTGGAGAGAGGATTTCTAAAGGGCAGGTCATCACCATTGATGGGACATCTGGCAAGATCTACAGAGGAGAGGTGCGAATGGTGGACCCGGAATTGTCGCCAGAGTTCACGAAGCTCCTCGAAATGGCGGACTCCTACCGTAAGATAGGCGTTTGGGCGAATGCAGACACGCCGGAAGCGGCTGCAAAGGCGAGAGGGTTTGGAGCCGAGGGGATCGGCCTCTGCAGAACAGAGAGGATGTTCAACGCCCCCGAACGCCTCCCTATCGTAAGGGACATGATAATGAGCAAGACTCCAGAGGAGAGAAAGAAACACCTCTACAGACTATCGCCATTTCAACTCGCCGACTTCAAAGGAATTTTCTCCGCTATGGGAGGTCGGCCCGTGGTCATTCGACTCCTCGACCTGCCGTTGCACGAATTCCTGCCATCCGCTGAGGAGCTGATCATAGAGATACAGCAGATGAAAGAAAAAGGCGCCGCAAAAGCAGCGATAGAGGAGAAGCAATCAGTTCTGAACAGAGTTAGGCAACTTGCAGAGCATAATCCGATGATCGGACACAGAGGGTGTAGGCTTGCCGTAACCTATCCCGAGATTTACGAGATGCAGACGAAAGCCATCCTCATGGCAGCCTTGGAACTCGAACGGGAGAAGGGGGCGACGCCGAACGTAAAAATCATGATACCTCTGGTAGCCCACGTCGGCGAGTTTAAGCTTCTCAAGACTACCGTAGAAGCTGCTGCTGCCGAGGTCTTCAAAGAGCAAGGGGGTCGTGTCGAGTTCCAAGTGGGGACAATGATTGAGACTCCAAGGGCAGCCCTGACCGCTGACGAGATTGCCAAGGAGTCAGACTTCTTTTCTTTTGGGACAAACGACCTTACCCAGACAACGTTCGGGTTCAGCCGGGACGACGTGGAGGCGAAATTCATCCCCAGATACATAGAATTGGGAATTCTTCCCTCCAGTCCGTTCGATACAGTCGATTATTCTGGCGTCGGCAAGCTTGTCAGAATGGCTGTCGAGGCAGGGAGGAAGGCCAAACCTGAACTAGAGGTCGGAATTTGCGGTGAACACGGCGGAGATCCGAAGAGCATCGCGTTCTTCAACGATGTCCGCTTGAACTACGTGAGTTGCTCTGCATTCAGAGTCCCGATTGCAAGACTAGCTGCCGCCCAGGCCGCCATAGGCAAGAAGTTATCGTCGTCGACAGCTTGAACTTCCGACGCTGTAATTGCACGATTCACTGACCCAAACTCGATTATCAATCCTGAGAATCCGCAAATGGTGTTAAATACGCCAAAGCGTGCGAGCGAATTATGGGTCAGACCGCGGGCCTGCTCGAGAAGTCGGTCGTAATAATCGACTCCGAGATATGCAAGGGCTGCGGCCTGTGCGTCGCAGCGTGCCCTCAGAAGAACCTCAAGCTATCGAAGGCATTGAATAGGATAGGCTATCATCCCGTGGAATTCCACTACCACGGAGAGAAGAACGACTGCACTGCCTGCGGGATCTGCTATTGGGTCTGCCCTGACTTCGCAATTGCAGAGATAAGGAGGCTAAGGGAATGAAGGGCGAAAGAGAATTCATGAAAGGGAATGAGGCATTGGCTCTAGGAGCCCTGAAGGCAGGAATGAACGCGTACTTCGCTTATCCAATAACGCCCTCGAGCGAGGTGCCGGAGACACTGGCCAAAGAGTTCGGGAGCCCAAAGTATCCAGAGTTCAAGTCGTTTCTACAAGCATCAAGTGAACTCGAGGCAATCAGCATGGTAATCGGTGCCGCGTGCACCGGAGCTAAGGTCATGACAGCGACTTCTGGGCCAGGCTTCAGTTTGAAGCAAGAAGGAATCTCCTATGGGGCGGCCATGGAGATCCCATTTCTTGTGGCTGACATAAACAGGGCCGGCCCAGGGCTCGGCAACCTCGGCCCTGAGCAAACCGATTATTTCCAGGCGACAAAGGGAGGCGGGCACGGTGGATACAGGAACATCGTACTCGCGCCTAACTCTGTGCAGGAGATGGCTTCATTCCCTGCTCTTGGATTCTCCCTGGCATTCAAACACAGGTGCCCTGTCGTGATTTTGGCCGACGCCTTCTTGGGTCAGCTAAAGGAGGACATCGTGTTCCCCACGATCTCAACTGAGCGGTTCGAAACACCATGGGCCACCACAGGAGCAAAGGGAGAGGAGAGACACGTTTTGGAGTCGCTTCACCTTGACTTCGTTGACCAGAGTAACTATGCTGAACACCTCATCGAGAAATACGAGGATATCGACGCAACCGAACAGAAGTCGGAGTCTTACATGGCTTCAGACGCCGAAGTCGTGCTCATAGCCTTCGGAGTCGTTTCAAGGCTCTGCAAACGCGCTGTAAACGGGCTCAGGGCAAAAGGTGTCAAGGCAGGACTCTTCAGGCCTGTCACTCTCAGCCCCTTCCCTTCGGGTGAACTGAAGTCACTGGTGGACAAGGGCGTGAAGAAGTTCGTCGTCGTCGAGTTGAATGCTGGACAGATGATTCTCGACGTCAGGCTTGCGGTTGAGGGCAAGAGCACTGTCGATTTCATTCACCGGGTGGGAGGGCTACTCCCCGCTTCGTCGGACATCGTGCGCAGAGTGGAGATGATATCGCGATGACAACATTACAAGGCTCTGCCACAGGAGAGTACGAGGTGAAACTCGGTAGGCTCTCGTCGCTTACAGGAAAGCCGACCCACTACTGTGCGGGCTGCGAGCACGGCACACTGACCAGGTTGATAGGGAGCGCGATAGAAGAACTGGGGGCAAGGGAGAAGACAATTCTTGTGGAGTCGGTAGGGTGCAGCGTTCTGGCTCACGAGTACATCAACACCGACGCCGTCTCTGCGCCGCACGGAAGGGCGCCTGCAATAATGAGCGGAATCAAGCGCGTCAGACCTGACCTACTTGTATTCTCTGTGCAGGGAGATGGAGATGCTGTCTCGATTGGGCTGTCGGAGCTCATCTATTCAGCCATCAGGGGGGAGCCGATTACTGTATTCCTAGTAAACAACGCGATATATGGCATGACTGGGGGGCAGATGGCCCCTACGACGCCTGGCGGGATGGTCACCACTACTACTCCAAAGGGGAGGAACTGCAGGGAGACAGGTGGCCCACTGGACGCCAGCAAGCTTCTGGCAGGGTTAGAGGGACCTTCGTACGTGAAGAGGGTATTCCTCCCAGTCGCTCCAACAAGTTTGCCCGACCTATACAGCGCGAGAGGGCCCCTTGAAGGTGCGAAGAGCGTGCTGAACGCCTTCAAGGTGCAGATGATGGGAGGATTCTCCTTTGTCGAGTTCATCAGCACTTGTAGCATCAACTGGAAGATGTCGATCCTCGAGTCGAAGCGGTACGCGAGCGAGACCTTGGCGAAGATCTACCCTCCTGGTCTCTATGTCGATAAGATGGGGGTCGAAAGGAAGTGAAGATAGAGATCATAACTGCAGGACAGGGAGGGCAGGGAGTACTCGAACTCGCCAATTACATTTCGTTCTTTCATATCCTGAAGGGAAGACATGCGGCATTCATTCCATCCTACGGCCCAGAAACAAGAGGAGGGAAAGTCAAGTGCTACGTTGTTGCGTCCGACGACATCATCGACTCTCCTATCGTCGAGGAGCCAGATGTCTTGGTGGTAATGAACATCCCATCGATGGACTTTGTCCCCCTGCTGAAAGCCGGAGGCACTTTAGTCGTGAACAGCTCCTTGGTGAGCCAGAGCCCCGGGAGGGATGACGTAGAGGTCCAGCGCGTGCCGGCGACAGAACTCGCTGCCAGTCTCAAAGAGTTCGGACCACCCGGCGTGGGCGACACCTCAATTTCCGCAAATGCCATAATGTTTGGAGCGTACCTGGCCATTACGGGCGAGTCCCTCCAAGACGAGTTGGCAGGCGTGAAGGGGCTTTTCGAGCACTTCCTCACCGATCGAAAAGCAGCTTACATCCCACTCAACCTGCGTGCAGTTCAGAGCGGATACGATTATCTGGTTAAACGGCCCAAGGGGATTCAGGCGTCGAAGGTACCAGCACGCTGACTTCAGGTCCCTCTGCACATGGCCGATCCGCGCACGTCGGGTCTGACGCTGGAGTCACTCGTTTCCTCCGGCTGCCAAGAGTCAAGCTTATCCGGGCGCCGACCGGCTCCTGAGAAAGAAACTAGGGAGGCAAAGGAGTGGAGCGCAACGCATCTGAGGGAAAGAGCGGGGCGGGCGGGGTCTTGCTGTTGGCGATACTCTTCCTGGGCTACGCCGTATACGCAGCGGACAGGACGGTACTCACCTCAATTCTCTCCACTATTCAGAGCGCACTTCACATCAATGACTTCGAGCTCGGTTTCCTTAATTCAGCTGTGTATATGGGAGTGTTGGCGACCGTATTCACCGCCGGCCACCTCTCCGACAGGTACGGTACACGTAAGATAATCTTACTCGGAGTTGTAATCTTCACTGCATTCACCTGGCTGATTGCATTCTCCACAAATTTCTATGAGGCATTCGCATTCAGGCTAATCAGTGGATTGGGAGAAGGGATATTCTGGCCCGTGGCGATGTCTGCTGTTGCAAAATACTTTGGGATGAGCAAGGGTAGGGCGCTAGGAATATTCTACGTCGGTTTCGATACTGGTTCTGCGATAGGAGCGTCTGTTGGCGGAACTACACTCAGCCTTACGACGAATTGGCGCTACGCCTTTTTCTTGGCTCCGCTCTTGGGCATCGCGGTTGTAGCGGGGGTCTTCCTGGCTAGAGGCACATTCGCGAAGGCCGATGGGAAGCTCGGGAGCATTGCCCTCGGGAGGGATGCGTTCGAGTTGATGAAGAGACGGCAGGTCAAGCTGCTGATGCTCTTCGCAGTTGTCGCAACATGGGCTTCAATATGGGAAACGACATACCTCTCCTACTATTTCCACAGTGTGTTGAAGCTGAGCCTCCCACTAGCGGCCTTCGTCATGTCCCCAGTGGCCATCTCGGGCGGATTTGGAAAAGTCATCCTAGGAAACGCCTCTGACAGGTGGAAACGAAACAGAATGCTTGCAGTCATCGCCATTTTGGTAGTTGTACTCTACGCCCTGTTCTTCACTGCCACGAGCGTCGACATCGCGACTATTGTGGTGCTTGCAATTGGATTTTCCAGTTCGGCGGTCTTCCCTATAATGCAGGCACTGATGTGTGACTCGTGCGAGGGTAAGACCGGGACCGCGCTAGGCCTGACCACCACGACACAGTCCGTTGCCACCGTCGTGGCGCCCATAACGACCGCGTCTCTCTTCTCGCTGTTCGGTGTGGGGACAGCGACCGCAATTAACGCGGTTGTCCCCGCCGTCGCAATGGTGTGCATAGCGCTGTTCCTTAAGGACCCGAGGAGAGCCTGAATGTATAGGAGTTGCATGGAGACATATACCCCTAACTCCGGCCACAATAGTTGCACAGCCAATCCGAGTGGTAACTGTCGCACGCCGCGGAGCCTTCCTTGAAGGAGCCCCGTAAACCCGAGAGCACGCAACGAGTGGCAGAATCGATTTCATGGACGCCAAGTTCTTATTGCCCCGCCACCACCACAATCATGGCGGGGTAGTTCAGATATGTGCATAACACGGGTTGGGAAGGTTACCCTAGTTTCCAAGGGCAAGGCATCGGTCGACTTCTTCGACGGAAGGGCGTTAGATGGAGTCGACGTCTCGATGGTAGGCGCGGTTCGAGGAGACTTCGTGGAGGTCTTCGGCAACTTCGCTCTCTCCGTGCTTACCATCTCTGAGGCTGCGAAACGCAAGGAGGCATGGGAGGAAGTCCGAAAGGCAGCTATGATTCCCCTGTCCAAGCGAGCCCGAACACTTTGAGCGATAAAGGGATTCTCCTCCACGCGAAGCATGCATTCATGCCCAATAGTTTGGGATTCTGCGGACCAGATGATAGAGGCGTCATACTACACCACTTGGAGGCGTCCCGCGGGGGTGAGGATCTTACGTCTATGCTCAAGGAGTTTGAGGCGGCATACCCTTTTCTGAGACTGATAGCCAGGACGACCGGGAGAAACGCGTTCGACTACGCCGTTCCTGAAGCATACTGGATCGGGAACGGCCTCCTAGACAAAGTCCCGGTGCCCGACTTCCACAGCTTCTCCCACGGAGAGCTCTCGGGAAGAGATACGAAGGAGGTCACGCGTGTGTTCAAGACGGTCGGGGTGGCTGCACGCCCTCACCACACATTCTACGTGATGAACACCTACGCGAGCTCGAGTGTCCCAGACGGCGCGAACATAAGCAATATGAACGCGAAGAAGATCGGACAGATGATCGATAGTTGCAGGATTTCATGGGCCGTAGTGAAGGAAGTGGGGAAGAAGAAACTAATGGTCAAATATCGTCCGGTCGTGCTTGAAGCCGGGCATCTTGTCCTCTCGAGCCCCAAGCTCAAGAGTGTGACATACAATCCTGAAGTGACCCCGTTCGAGTCTGTCAAGAGAGGAGACCACGTTTCTATGCATTGGGACTATGCATGCGAGGTCCTGAACGGGAGGCAACTGGCAAACATCAGGAATTATACAGCTCTCGACATCGATGCAACGAACGTACTGTTGGATGCCACAGAGGAACAATAGGTAGAAGCGTGGTAGAGACTAGAAAGTTTATCGACTCGTCAGGAGCCCAAGCTAGCTAGCAGCTTCAGTCTTTGCACCCGAGCTCTGTCAAGACCCTCCAGCGTCTTTTGGAGGCTCTCGAGTTGCTCGGCGTTCCTCTTGGATTCATCAGAGAGTTTCTTGTACGCAGCCCTCACTGTCGGAGCCTCCGACTTGTTGGACAGACCCGCATAACTGTCTGCCAGGTCCTCCTCTACGCCTCTCCAGTTTATGAGAGTGTCTATGGTTGCCTCCAGGTAGCCTGTCTTCACCGTCTCCTCCACCTTCTTCGCGGCTTCGGGGCTTTCAACTTCGGCTATGAGTCGCTCTTTCTTGTTCAAGTGCGAACAGCGACTCGTGAGTTTCAGCACCTATTAAGTTAGAAGGCTCACAGGAGGCCTATGATGAATGCCGGAATCAGACCCGTGAGAACGCTGAGCCCTAATAAGAGCGCCGGGGGGAGCATGTCCCGCGACGGTCTATTGGAAACGGGCGCCTGAGTTTCGGAGAAGACGA
The DNA here is from genome assembly GCA_964533695.1 of uncultured Nitrosopumilales archaeon. Lineage (GTDB taxonomy): Archaea > Thermoproteota > Nitrososphaeria > Nitrososphaerales > Gagatemarchaeaceae > UBA183. The sequence goes on from CAZHNH010000022.1 coordinate 30,370, forward strand.
CAGTGTTGATCACTCTGTAGTAGTACCCGATTGACAAGACGATGTTCGCAACAACGATCACAGCCAGCCACGTGAAGAGGGCAGTCGATGCTAGAAGGAGAGACTGCACCACGAGGATCTCGCTCCAGAACATCCCGAAGGGTGGCGAGCCCACCATCGCGAGAGAGGACGCAGTATAGAGGACGCCCAACGGCCTGTTCTGCCTCCCTGCGCCCCTCAGCTTTTCCAAATCCGCCTCTTCATACTCCTTCCTGCCTCCGACGCCTGTGAGCATGAAGAAGTTCGCTTTGACCAGCCCGTGGTTCCAAATCTGGAAGGTCACCGCAATCAGCCCGAGGGGAGTGAATGTCGACAGCGCGGCGAGCATGTAACCCATCTGGGCGATAGAACTGAAAGCGAGCATGCGCCGTAAGTTCCCCTGACCAAACGCCCCAAAGTTGCCTACGAACATGGTGAGAACAGCTAACGTGACAAGAGTCACCTGAACGCCCTCGATAATCGGCCCGTTCCCTGGTACGAATGGCTGCACTACTTTGAGCATGGCGAAGATCAGCGTTTCGTTGACGACCCTCCCGTGCAAGGCGCCAGTGAGTGCAGGCGCTGCACCGTACGCGTCAGGAAGCCAGGTGTGAACAGGGAAGATCGCCACTTCCACTCCAAGGCCTATCAGAATCATCAAAATCGCGACCACCCCTACGAGATGCCCTGCCGTGCCGCCAGCTGCGAGCAGCAACGGGAGATCAGCCAGTCGAATGCTCCCTATACTTTCGTAGGTGAGGGCAACACCGAAAAGGTAGACGAGGCTCCCGCTTCCTGCCAAGAAAAAGTACTTGGTCACAGCCTCTAACGAGATGTCCCGCCGTTCAAACGACACGAGCCCATAAGCCGCGATGCTTAGCCCCTCCCAGAACAGGAACAGAGTCAGGAAATCGCCGGAAGAGATCACGCCAACAGAGGAGCTCACGAGAAGCATTAGGAGCGCGTAGAAAGGCCCGATGTTGTCAGTACGAGAAAGCGTGAGCGCGGTGTATATGGCCACCGCAAAGCCTGCAACGAGGACCGTCAGAATCACAAGGTTCCCGAGCTTGTCAACGGTGTAGACACTCGCGAGGATGTTTGTCAGGGGCTGGATGGTGATTGGACCCCAGCTGGAAACGAGCTCCAGAATCGAGACGAGTATGAAAGCCGCAGCTGTCCCACCGATGATGAGAGGCCTCCGGTGACCAAGCATCGGCTTTGCGATGTCTGCAATCAGAACAACCATCGCCCCAGCGAACTGGATTTCAAGAATGGTAGACAACCAGGCCATTCTCTAGATCGCCCCCACAACGGCTAGTATCAGGATCAGCGCAAGAAGTGAGAAGAGTAACGCCACATTCTTCCTGAGGTCACCGCTCTGGAGCCCGGTGGCGAGCCGTGTCAACGGTCCGACAGATGACCTGACGGCCCAAGAGTAGAACCTGTCGAACCATATCCCTTGGAGCAAGAGGTCTCTTGTTCCTCTTAGGAAACCGTTTGATTGCATTAGCCGTCCTACCGTTTCGGGCTTCGCATGGAAAGCGAAGAAGCATATCACGAGCCCGAGCAGGACAATGGCGACTGTCGTCGCAGTTGTCAAGATCGAAGGAGCTTCGCTGAGCGAAGGAAGGAGTAAGGTTTGTCCACCTAGGCCAACCCATGCGACAACCACAAGCACGACGAGGACCATCATCGGCACGACCATTACCGGGCCCGACTCCCTGACTGTCCTTTCGCGGCTTGGGCCGTGGAAGGTCTTGATGAGGGCCCTGAAGGAGTAGAAGGAGGTCAGGATTGAGCCAAGAATCACAACCAGGGACGCTCCCGCACCGTATGTTATGGCCTGAGAAAGAATCGCGTCCTTCGTCCAGAACCCTACTAGCGGAGGAAGCCCGGCCATCGCCAATGCCGCAAACAAAAATGCGATGTAGGTGTACTTCATTCGGCGTGCGAGCCCGCCCATCTCGCTCATCTTCCTGGTCCCCAGCGCCTCGATCACCGAACCCGCGGCCATGAAGGCCAGGGCCTTGAAGAGACCCTGACTAATCAGCTGGTAAATCGCGCCCGATACAGTCCCGACGCCGATTGCCGTGAACATGAGCCCTAGCTGGCTGATTGTGGAATACGCCAGGACTCTCTTGAGGTCGTCGGCTGCGGAGGCGCACGCTGCTCCTACTAGCATGCTGGTAAGGCCGACAACCAGCACGGAGGAAGTGAGCAACGTCGAAGAGGCGTAGATCGGGTACATCCGGACGACGAGGTAGACTCCAGCGTTAACCATGGTAGCGGCATGGATGAGTGCGCTGACTGGTGTCGGCCCCTCCATAGCGTCAGGAAGCCATACGTGAAAGGGAACCTGGGCCGATTTTCCCATGGCGCCAAGGAGAATGAGCAACCCTATCACTGTCCAGTTGACTCCAGGTGCGCCGACCGATGCGTTGACAGTATTGATGTCGGAGGTGCCCAGCGAAGTGAGGATCATGATGACAGCGATCAGAATCGCGATGTCGCCGATTCTTGTTACGAGAAATGCCTTCAGACCAGCCTTCCTTGCGGCTTCCCTATCAGTCCAGAAGGCGATCAGGAGGGCCGAACAGATGCCCACGACTTCCCAGAACAGGTAAAGTTGAATGAGGCTTCCCGCCATCACGAGTCCGAGCATGGCACCGATGAAGATGAGAACAAGTGAGTAGAAGCGAGCCTGCCCCTTCTCGTGTTCCATGTTTCCTGCTGCGTACAAGACAATGAAGAAGGATAGAACAGAGACGAATGCGGAAAGCAGCACCGAAAGGCCGTCAACCTGGACTTCGGCGACAACTCCCCGGTAGATCGCCCAACCTCCAAGAGTCTCGACTGTCGGGTGCGAGTAAACCAACGCTTGGTACAGTCCTATTGCGGCAGTCAGCCCGCTGATGCCCACCGCGTACCACTTACTGGCCCTGTAGTCGAAGTAGCTTACAAGCGGGACGAACAGCGCCCCCACCAGAGGAACGAGCCAGAGCAACCAGGCCTGTAGCATCAGTGCTTCAGCTTCCTTATTTCAGATGGGTTGAGCGTACCGTATTTCCTGTAGACATTAACAACAATAGCCAATCCCACCGCCTCGACAGCTGCGCCGACCAGGATGGATAGGAACACAAATGTGTCCGTTGTAAGTCGCGTTCCGAGCCCCGAGGAAAGAGGTGTGTCCAGGCCGGAAGCGAAGAGAGCAAGGTTGGCTCCCAGCACGACTACCTGAAATGACATCACCGTCTTGACGAGGTTCTTCGAATACGAGATTGAAGCAATGCCGAGGAACACCAGAGCCATCCCGGTGAAGAGGAAGACGGTTTGGTCAGTCACCATTTAGGTCTCCTTCGAGAAAAGGTTGGCAACTGTTACCATCGCCGAAGCGAATACAGTGACCAGTATGAGGAGGTCCCACGGCCTGAACTCCCATAGAAAGGAGAACGTCTGTAGCGACATGTCAGGGTAAGACGATGGAGGCGTCCCTCCGAACCCCATGGAAATTTCAACCAGAGCAAACAATACGATGAGTAAGGCCCCGGCTGCTATTGCGATTGTGAACCGAGTCGCGCCGATGTCGAGCTTCGACTCCCCTGTCATCAATATCACCGTGAGGAACAGTACAGACACCGCGCCTGAGAAGGTAACGATCTGCATCAGCCCCACTAGGGCGTTACCATAGAGCGTGAATGCAATCCCTAACAGAGTCGAGGCATAGAACAGAGAGATGAGCGAGACCGAGACTCTCTTCGAGAAGAGCGCAACAAGAACAGTGGCTATGATTGCAATGGATAAGGTGATGGAGAGAATATCACTTGCCAATCTTCAACGCCTTGTTCATGAGGGTGCTCTCCTTCTTGAAGACGGCGAGTTCGAACGTGTGCGTTAGCGTGAGTGCGCCAAATTTGCAGTCGTCAACGCACTGTCCGCACGAAATGCAAGTGAATAGCTCGAAGGACGGCCTCTTGATCTCCACTTCTCTGGTCCCAATTGTCTTCTTACCCACAGGGACCATGGTGATTACCTCCGCCGGACAGACGATTTCACAGATGCTGCATCCAGTGCACTTCAGCGGGTCGATGTCCAGCTTTCCTCTGAATCTCTCGGTGACGAC
>CAZHNH010000023.1:0-1605 GCA_964533695.1 uncultured Nitrosopumilales archaeon
TCCCTCCCTGAAGATGTTGGCCTGGATGATTGCGTGGCTCCCGCTCCCGTAACCGCACAGGATGACGTTAGTGCCCGTGAGATCCGATTTGTCGTTCTCCAGGATGCTGTCAAGCCCGACGAACACAGACGCGGAGTACGAGTTTCCGACGAGTTCAGGGGCCTTCGTCGAAGTTCCTATCTTCTCCTCGAAGCTGTCTAGGAACCAGTGTGACTTCATGAACTTCCTTCTATACTCTTGGTAGGGAATGCTGGTATAGTAATCCACGTCGCTCATCCCGCTCCGTGATGGTTCGTCCCCAATCTCTTCGACGACCTTCTTCCAGCGTGGAAGAGTTCTCCATTCGTGCACGAGCAGGGATGCATAAGCCCCCATCACCATTTTCTTGTGTGGGTTGTGGTATACGGCCCGGCTCACATGGTCCAGTATGGATTCCTCAGCTCTTGGCTTCATGAACGCAATCGATTTAATCGAGTTGCCGAAGTTTAACCATGCCTCTTTCATCTCTGACAGATACGAAGCGTACGACCTCTGCCCGTCGACAAGCGCGATGGTTCTACCTCCGGGTTTCTTGAAATCTCCCCTTTCATGCCTGAGAGCCGAGCCGAGGGCACCAGGGATTATCTCCAGGAGCCTTGGGTCAGATCCTATCAATAGGGCCGCCGCCGCCGCTCCCTGGGTTGGTTCCTCCCTGCTCCCAAGATTGTACTTGGCAATGTCGGTGGTAAGAACGAGCCCGTATTTTCTCGAGTTCCACTCCGCCGCGAACCAGGCTGCGGTGTCGAGCAGCCTCTCCATGCCGCTTACACAGGCGAACTTCTGCTCGTAGCCCATCACGTGTGACAAACTTCCTTTGCCGTAGACCTGCTCCAACATCCCGACGACGTCGGAAACGAGAGCCCTCGAAGCGTCAAGGCCACTCTCTGTGGGTGTGTCAATCCGGAAGATTTCCTTTGGCGAAATTCCGCGGTCCTCCATCAGGTGATAGGCGGCCGTCGCAGCCATGCTCGCCTGATCTTCATTCGGTCCGGGGATTGCGAATCTGCTTATCCCCACTCCCTCGGTAAAGTGCTTCGGATCTTCGTTCCTTGCGACAGCCAGCTCGGAGTTGTCCACATGGAGCCGGGGTACGTAGACGTACATCGCATCGATGCCGACCTTGGGCATATCCTCGAGAGTCTTCCGTTAGCAGGTCTTAAGGAGTTTGGGTGGGAGCGTTAGCGACGAAGTGGGTGGGGCCCGCCCTGACCGCAGTCTAGTGTGCACGCCCAGACCCAAAAAGTCCTTCGCGAGCATCCCATGCATTCACAGGAAGTAATAGACTCACCTTCAACCTCACGACAGGATAGGTACAACTAGCCAGGCCTTCATCGTTGAAACGTGTTCTGAGATTCGATTAACGCAGCCGACTCTCACGAGCGCACTCGACTTCAACCTAAAATAAGAACCCGCGGCCACGCTTGACGAATGGACTCTGATGCCGCAGAGGGACGTCCCAGGCTCTACAAGTTTCTCACTGTCACATTAGTGGCTCTGATTGCGGTCGTGGCGCTTCTCGCAGTCGCGTGGGTGATACTTCAGTGGAACATTGCAGAATCGGTCTAC
>CAZHNH010000024.1:0-5693 GCA_964533695.1 uncultured Nitrosopumilales archaeon
ACCTTCAGGCCGTTGTATTGGGGCGGGTTGTGTGACGCGGTCACCATCACTCCGCCCCTTAACCCCATCGACTTCGTGGCGTATTGGAGGGCAGGAGTGGGAACCAAACCTGCCTCTGCGACATCCCGACCAGAGCTCATGAGCCCGGAGATCGTAGCATTTGCGAGCGAAGGGCTCGACACTCTCCCGTCCTGGCCCACCAACAGTTCACCCTCCGCAAAGTATGTTCCGATGGATTCCCCAAGGCTAATCGCAAAATCCAAGTCGTGGGATATGCCAGGTACGAACCTGACACCATTTGTGCCAAAAAGCCGCTGCTGGGTTGCGGCCAAGGCCTCTGTTTCACTTCATATGAGAAAAAAACCTTCCGAATGGAGGCGTTGTGAGGAGGACGCGCGTCACGACGGGAAAGGCTTATGACGAAACTAGGCACGCCGATGCTCGGGCCCGTAGCGCAGATCCATGCAACGAGCGAAGTACGGATAGCGTGGCAGCCTTCTAAGCTGTAGAGAGCCAAAGGCTTGCAGAGGTCGTGGGTTCAAATCCCACCGGGCCCGTTATCAAGAATTTGAATGAGCGGCATGGTTCGACTTGTTTCGCTAAGTTCCATGCCGGTCGGTTCTGAAGGGACCGCGCGACTTGGGGTCAGGAGGGGGCGCAGGGACAAACTCCAAAGGGCCCGAGCATTTTCGATCCGGCGAGAGGAATCGTTCAGGGTTGAGCCTTTTGTATGGAAATAGGTATGACTACGCGCCTGTGAATTAGTTCATAGGAGACCAGAATCGGAAGAATACCTAGGCTCAATTCGACGTACGACGCCCCCTGAAAAGCAGACAGGGTATCTATCGCCAACACCCCGAACAGGAAGGCAAATCGGAGAAGCGCTATCCTGACTTGGACCTTCGTTGCTGTCCTCTTTACTGAAAGTACTTCGAAGATGCTCAGCAACACCGCAAATGATAGAATGGTGCCAAGAGCCAGGACGTCAAATCGGAAATCTGACAGGTAATAGCCCGCCAGCGCAATATAGAAAAGCAGAATGAAGTAAGTGGTCGCTTTACCGAAAGCTTCACCCGTCTTGCTCTTCCTAACTTTGGGAGATTCCAAACGAGATACTTCCAATGTTCTTGATCGCCTTGCCAACCGTTGAAGAACTTTGCCCGTCATGTGTGTATGAATGCCGGCCTTAGCTCTCTCTGGGCACGAGCGGTCCTTATGTAAGGTTGTGTGCTTGAACTCTTGGCAAAAGCGGCATCGCGCATACTTCCTAGATGTTCGACTTTCTGGGTTTAGCGCCAATAAGATGAGGCCTTAGACGCGCTCGCTAGAGGGATACCTGAGGACTGGGGAGGTAACTGTCCTTTCCTCAGCATGAAGGCAGAAACTACAGCAATCCAAAGCAAGACCGACCCGAGGAACAGTCTCTCGATAAGTCCTCCGTAGTTCGCCGCAGCGTGATGTGCAATGGAACCACCCAATAGGTCCAAGATGCAGAGAACGACAACGACGACGCTGACTGGAAGGGCGATTTGCCGGACTCCTCTCAGTGATCTGTCTGACTCCATTCGGAGTGACATCATTAGCGCTCCGAAAGCACCTCCAAGGAATGCTATTACGGCTACGGTAATGTGAATAGCGCCATGCCACGACACCGGCGTGGGCGGTACGTCGGTGGGGAACACCGCTAAGAGGAATGCCCCCATGGACCAGGTCCCTAACAGTAGCAACCCACCCCTGTAGTTTCGAGCCCTCCCGTCGTTGATACGGATGGTACCCATGAACGCGAGTAGGAATTCCAATGACAAGAGTCCTCTGTTCAGGAAATTCACCGTCATGATGTAGCCGAACTTTCCCACAGCCAAATCACTTTCAGCTTGAGAAATAGGGCTGTAATGTGGCGGAAGGAGCTGCGCCACTGCGTCCAGAACTATGTAGAGGACTATCCCTACCAATGCGACCGAATACCTCCTGCGGATCTTGGCTAACTCGCCTGCGTGGCTGTCAGAAGCACGTCCCTCCCGTGTGCGCTTTTCCGACGCCGTCTTCAAGAAGAATGGTTAGTTCTTGCGCACTGCTCTTTAAATTGTGATGCCGAAGCCGACTCTGATGACGTAACCGAAGAAGTAGAGCGCAGCGGTGACCCCGAACATGATCAGGAGTATCTCGAGGAAGTCTCTGGCGAATGGCTTGCCCGAGATCACAGTGCTGTAGTATGAGATTAGGGCCAGGATGATGACGGCGAGGGTCAACGAGGTTGACAACGCGTAGACCATTACGGGAGTCAGGAAATACGGAGTAGCAAGTATTATCGCCGTGACAAAATACGAGATACCTGTGTAGAACGCGCTTAGTCGTGCCGACCCTTGGAACCCCTGTTTGGCCTGCGCAAAAGCAGCCGAGGCCATGGCGAGCGACGCTGCCCCCCCTGCAACCACCCCTGCCAACCCCGCGTATTCGGTCTTGTTGTAGATGCCGAGAGACCCAGCGTGTATTCCAGTGATTTCTACGAGCGCATCGGCCAGCCCTAGAACGATGAAGGAAATGTAACGGATCGCTTCGCTTTCTATCTTCTGTGCGAACTCCTTTTCGTGTTCCTCCTCGTCGGCAACCATTTTCTCGAATGCCGGTTTGTCCGCTTGGGGGATCAGGGCCGCGAGTCCCCTGTATTCCTTCACCACGGAAGATTCGTGTCTGTCTAGGAACCTCGAAGCGAAAGTAAGCCCGAGAACCCTCCTCAGGAAAAGGACCCAGTAGAGCTTGATTCTGTCCAGCTTGGGCTCTGCATCTGGCGCGTACCTCTTCCAGAACTGGTAGTGCTCGTTCTCTGTGCCCGAGAGGTGCATGAGCACGTCGGCAAACGGGCTCGACGGAGATACGGTCTTAGACAGCCGTTCGTAGAGTTTCGAGTCGGTGAATTCGTGGGACATCCGCTCCTTGGCGATGCGTGGAAGATCAGCCTGTGTCGCAGCCATCTCTACGGACCCGGCACGGCAAGGGAGGATTATTTGAACCCTGAGCGGATAGAGACCTGCTAACTGTTCCCCGGCTATTCGAGGACGAAGGCAGGTTTCATCGGCAGAGCGTCTTTGCCTTTGTTCGCGGTGTCGATGGTGCCCTTTGCACCGATCTTCTGAACGTTTACGTTGACTCCCAATTCCTCTGACATGAATACGGAGGCGGCGGAGAGCGCCTCTAACTCATCAAAACCGCGGTGATCCAGGTACTTCCCGACCAGATTCTCACCTAGCTCGAAGCCAAGCTTGAACACGCGATCGGGCGCTATCTTCAGTGCGGCGTATTTCTTGACGACGGTACCCACGTTCTCTTTCTTCTCCTTCGCCGTGACCAACTCCATGAAGTAACTCCGGGCAGAGTCAGAGGAGACGTAGACGTTCAGCTTCGATCGTGGTCCTTTCACCACCTTCAGGACGTTCCGGGCATCCTCGATGACCCTTCCGATCAATATCTCGGCCAGTTCAGCTTCTTCGTCGAGGGGGAAGTCCTTCAGCGCTGGCCAGTCTGCCTGACATGCCAGCCCTTTATTCTTCAGCTCGTGATTCAAGTCCTCGGCCATGAACGGCGTGAAAGGGGCCATCATCCGGAGCCACGCGTTGAACACCTCAACGAGTGTCTCGCGCCTCGGCTTTCCGCTTCTTCTCAAGTAGTACCGGATGTCGTTCCACACGTCGAGGAACGTAGTTGCGGCTGCGCGCCTAATCTTCATTTCTTCCATCGCGTCGGTGACCGTAGCGATTCTCCTGTGGACAGCAGACATCAGCCAAGCGTCTGCCGTACTCCGCTGGCCGCTGGTAGCAGTTCTCAGGCTCTTCTTGACGAATGGAATGATGGAATCGACCTTGGCCACCGCGTCCTCGGCGTTCCTTTCGCGCCAGTCTGCGTCGTCCATTCCGTCAGCCGTGAGGGCAAGGGCGAGCCTGAGTCCGTCCGCGCCGTACTTTTCGAGGGCTGTGTGCCAGGTCACGGAGTTTCCTTTGGTCTTGCTCATCTTCTTCCCCTCGACCTGGATCATGCCGTTGATCCCCACCCCCCTCGGCCAGTACTTCTCCGGGAACAAGACGGCGTGATGGAATGCGAAGAAGGTCAGGTGGTTTGGAATCAGTTCCTTCGCGGAATTGCGCAGGTCGACTGGGTACCAGTAGGTGAATTCGGCGTGCAGATCTCTCAGACGTTTCTCGGTCATCTTGACTGCTTTGGATAGAGTCGCAGGGTTTCCCTTTCCATATAGGATGTAGTCGAAGACCTGTGGAGTCAGGCTTTCGGTAGCCACCTTCTCTAGATTGACGAACTTGCTGATTGAGTAGTAAGCCATGTAGATAGTCGAGTCGCTCAGTGTCTCTACAATCCACTCCTTGTCCCACGGCATCTTAGTCCCCATGCCTGACCGCCTCGCGCAAGGCCAGTCGTTCAGCCACTCGATGGTCGAATAGAACCACTGCCTGGCGTCCTCAGGGAACATGCCCGCTCTTTCGATTACTTGTCTCGCCTTTGCCTTCCATTCAGGGTTTGAGTAGTTCAGGAACCACTGGTTCTCCAAGATCTTGACATAGCAGCGGGTGCCACAGCGGCAGACTACTCTTTCTGTCAGGTCCATCATCTTTCCCAGGCGGGCCGTCTTGGATAGCAACTCGACCGCCTTCTCCTTCGCCTCGCTGACGGCTAGCCCAGCCAGAGGCCCGGACGCTGGGGTCATCACTCCCTTGTGGAATTCAGCACTGTAGACCTCCTCAGTTGCTCCCTCCAGCTTGGGGTCGACTGAGCTGGTGGCACCGGACCTCTTCACGGCATCCTCGGCAGGCACCTGCGAATACCCGGCTAGCGTGATGATCGGGACTGGTGCAAGCCTTCCGGCTATCTCCCTAACTTCCCTTCCCGCTTCGGCCCTTCCCTCCTGCAAGTCCCTGAGCGCCATAAGATCGTAGGGTGCATGCGCGGGGACGCTGTAGACTACCCCGGTCGCCACTGATTCATCTACGAACATTCCAGGGAGCACGGGGAGAGACTTTCCTGTAAGGGGAGCCATAGCATACCTGCCAACGAGGTCTGAGCCCTTGAAAGAACGGACGGGAGTTACGTCATGCTTTTGTTCTGATAGCCGAGTAAGGGCTGAAGAGCTGACGATCCAGAGTTCGCCGTCGACTCTGGCCTCCGAGTATTCCGCCTCTGGATTAACCCAGATGTTCGTCGCGCCGTAGATCGTCTCCGGCCGCAAGGTGGCTGCCACAAGCGCGAACTCACCGAGGTGAAACTTGATCAGGTTGAATTCCTGGGGAGAGACCCCCTCGCCATCCATCCTGTCGCCGTCGCCTGTTGGGCTCTTGTCCTGGGGGCACCAGACAACGGGGTGTGTCCCTTGCACTACGTAGCCTAGCTCCCTCAGACGGAGGTACTGCCACTCCACGAACTTGCGGTATGAGGGATCTACAGTCCTGAATTCTCTCCTCCAGTCGATGGAGAATCCTGTGTCCTTCATCACCTGCCTGCTGACCTTGGTACAGTATGATGCGAGGTACTCGGGATCGACGAACTTCTCAATTTCCTCCCCGGGAACACCGTCGACTTCGAACGCATGTCTTACGGACGTGTCGCCCTGCTTCAGCCGCTGACTCATGCCGACTATCGTCTTTCCCGTCCAGTGCCAGGCCCATGGGAATAGGACGTTGTACCCCTGCATC
>CAZHNH010000025.1:0-3890 GCA_964533695.1 uncultured Nitrosopumilales archaeon
TGACGTGCTGACCAGTCTGGGGATGGTTGACATGGAGCGGGCCAGCAGGGTGTCAGGGGCTCGCTTCTTTTTCTTGAAGGGGGACGCCGTCAAACTGGAACACGCGATAATGAGATACGCAATCGATCTCCTGTCCGGGAAAGGGTTCATCCCCGTGGAGCCTCCTTTCATGATGAGGAAGGAACCCTACTCCGGGGTGACCGACATGAATGACTTCGGGCCAGTAATTTACAAGGTAGACGGTGAAGACCTTTACATGATTGCCACCTCTGAGCACCCTCTTGTCGCTATGCACATGGACGAGATACTCGACGGGAAGGATCTGCCCATGAGGTACTGTGGTTTCTCTCCCTGCTTCAGGGTGGAGGCAGGGGCCCACGGAAAAGACACCAAGGGCATTTTCAGGACACATCAGTTCTACAAAGTTGAGCAGATCGCCTTCTCCCGGCCCGAGGAGAGCTGGGCCCTGCACGAGCAGCTGATCGCCAATGCCGAGGAGATATTTCAGAGTCTTGGGTTGCGCTACAGAGTCGTGAACGTGTGCACGGGGGACATGGGGTCAGTGGCAGCCAAGAAGTACGACCTCGAAGCATGGATGCCAGTCCAGGGAAAGTTCAGAGAGATGGTTTCTTGCAGCAACTGCACTGATTATCAAGCGAGGCGGCTCAAGGTAAGGTTTCGGGACAAGCAGAGCGAGGCGACAAGGCTAGTCCACACCCTCAATTCGACAGCGGTTACGACGAGGGTGCTGGTCGCAATTGTGGAGAATTTCCAGCAGAGGAACGGTTCCGTCAGGATTCCTGAGGCACTGCACTCCTACATGAGAGGGATAGAGTCTCTCTCGCATCAATGAGGTTATAAGCCGGACGACGCGGGGCGCGTTCAATTGCCGAAGAAAGTAGCCAAGGTTCGGGATAAGTGGAAGCTGAAGTCGTGGGTAGTTGTCACGGCATCTCCTTCATTCGGCAACGCACCGATAGCAAAGGTTCCTCTCACGGATGTCGAGAAGCCTTCTGGAAGGGTTGTAGAGACTACACTCTACGACATCCTGAAGCAGGATCCTCAACACTATAGTTTCAAGCTCTATTTTCAGATTGACAAAGTCGAAGGCGAGACCGCTACGACGGTCTTCAAAGGACACGAGTACTCCCGCGAGTTCCTCAGGAGCCTCATCAGAAGAGGATCATCGATGTCCGATTTCATCAAGGATTATACCACGAGAGATGGATACGTGGTAAGAGTCTACTGCACGGCTCTTTCGCAAGGCAAGATGAATAGCTCGAAGAAGCACGACCTAAGGGTAGTGATGGACCGAGTAATCGCGGAAAGGGCGGCCAACCTCAATTATGACCAGTTGGCACAGGAACTCGTGCTTCAGAAGGTCGCATCGGACGTTTACAATGAGGCCAAGCGGATTACCCACCTGAGACACGTCGGCGTTAGGAAGAGCAAGCTCATTTCGAGGCCTGATGAGGCCCGACCTCCTCAGCTAGCCCCGCTTGCCGCTTGACACGATCTTGATGATGTCCCTGTTCGTAAGTTTATGATCCGCTGAAAGTCTCTTTCCGTTGCGCGCATCTATCGCGTACAGGAACGTGTCTGCGAGCTCTGTGTGTACGGTCCTTGCGAGGTCGAGGGCCGTCGACCCTCCTCTCATGACATAGGCGTCAGGGAGGACGTTTCCCTCCTTGTCGGCAAGCTTGGACTCGTCCTCCACCGGGAAGACAACAACTGCGTTTAGGAGACCAAAGTAAGCCTCGTTGATCGCCTCCTGGACCCCTGTTCCACCATAGGTCTTCATCACTTTCTCCTCCACCATTCTGAGGGCTCCAGTCTGAGCCGGGCTCAAGGTGACCGAGGTCAACACGGTGAAGCCTGCGTCTCCTGGGACGTACTGTATGAACCCATGCTCGGCTGCTCGTCGGAGCAGCAGCTCGGCCTCCGAAGCGCAAGGGATGACCTTCCTCCCAGTGTTTTTCAGCCTATCGATGTTCGTGCCAGACGCAGGGAGGTCGGACTTGTTCGCCGCGATTAGAGATGGCTTTGTGAGCTTCCTGACGTCGACGACGAACTTCATGAGCTGGGCATCCGTCCATCCACTTGGTTTCTCTGTGCGGAGATGGTCGTGCAGGATGACTTGTTCGACGTCTCCCAAAGAGACAGAGAGTCCAGAAAGACGAGTTGCGAGATGTTCCAAAACCTTCCCTCCAGTCTGTTCGAGGGCCTTCGATACTCTGTCCCAGTCCTTCCTTATTAGACCGTAAACCCACATATCGAATTCGTGCTCAACCATCTCGACATCTTGGATGGGGTCGTGAGAGCCTGGCGGGACCTTTCTCCCCTCAATGTCCGTTGACCCGGAAGCATCAACCACTTGAATGAGGGCATCGGCCTGTCTTACGTCGTCCAAGAACTGGTTCCCTAGACCTCTCCCTTCAGATGCCCCCTCAACCAGCCCTGCCACGTCCACGAGTTTCACCGGTATCAATCGTATCCCGTTCACGCAGATAGAGTTCTTTGGCTTGTCAACTACCCCCATCTCTGCGCAAGCACACCTTGTCCTGAGGTATGCTACCCCGACGTTAGCCTGAATGGTAGTGAAAGGGTAGTCAGCTATGGGGACGTCCTTCAGGGTGGCGGCGGCAAAGAAGGTCGACTTGCCAACGTTGGGTTTGCCGACGACTCCCACAAGCACGCGCCACTTAGGGTCACGTCCCGTTATAACCGTCTGGCCCTATGGCAGAGCGAAATCGAAAGAGTGTGTATAATCGAGGGTTAGGCGACTGGCTTGTGGACCGCGATGTGGGTCCCGTGGGATGTCGCGAATTTCACACTCGTCGACAAGGGCTGAACTGAACGAGAGTGGTATCGGGTTGCCTCCCCACGGCATCAGGAGCCTACATGCCGAGATCGGAACAAGGCGCTCAGAAACCGCGGTACCATCATGAGTCTCACTAAATCGTTTCAGCTGTCATTTTGAGAACCCCTTGAGGAGACTCCCCCCGTCCAGACGGATTAGGTTCAATCGATATAACGCCCATCGCCGAGACCATAAGGGAGGGACTAAGGGTAAGGGGATGAGTGGTAGGTTGCCCAAGGTTTTGATTTGCGATCAGGTGGAAATGGATAAGTTGGGTCTGGGCCAACGAGTCCAAGTTGACTACCGACCTTCAATATCGCGTGAAGATCTGCTCCGGGTGGTCGGCGAGTATGATGCACTAATTATCAGAAGCAGGACGAAGGTCGACAGGGAACTAATTGACAAGGCCGCGAATCTGAAGCTCGTAGCCAGACCTGGGACTGGTCTCGATAATGTCGATGTGGACTATGCGAAGTCGAAGGGGATTACAGTGGTGAACAGTCCCGAATCGCTCGTCGAAGCAGTTTCGGAGCAGGTCACCCTTCTGATGCTGGCGCTCAGCAGAAAGCTGGTGAAGGCCGATTCGAGCACGAAAGCGGGTCTTTGGGAGAAAAACTCCCTCATGGGGGCGGAGCTCAAGGGGAAGGTTCTTGGTATAGTCGGACTCGGGAGAATCGGGAGACGAATCGCCGAGATCGCTGGCGTCCTCGGAATGTCAATCTTGGTATACGACGTGATATCCATCCCGCCGGATGTCGTGTCCAAACTAGGGTGTCGCATCGTATCACTTGACGAGCTGTTTGCCTCCTCAGACTTCGTCACTCTTCACGTTCCAATGACGGACGACACCCGCCATATGGTAAACGCCGAAAGACTAGCACAGATGAAGAAGGGGGCATTCCTGATCAACACCTCAAGAGGGGGCGTGGTCGATGAGAACAGTCTGGCCGCCTCGCTCAGGGAGGGGCACCTCGGGGGCGCTGCCCTCGATGTCTTCGAAAAGGAGCCTCCCTCAGGGCCAATCCTCTCA
>CAZHNH010000026.1:0-2542 GCA_964533695.1 uncultured Nitrosopumilales archaeon
CTGAGGGAACAGTTCGAAACGCGAGGGCTGAGTTACATCTCGTATGGTCACGCAGGCGACGCCAACCTCCACTCGCGCCCCCTCTTGGACCCCACCCTCCGTTCAGAACGCCGCATACTCGATGAGCTGATGGAAGAGTCATTTGAGGCTGTCTGGAAAATGGGTGGCTCGATTACCGGGGAGCACGGCGACGGGATGCTGAGGGCACCATACGTAGCGAGGCAGTATCCCAAAACTCACGAGCTCATGAGACGCGTCCGTCAGACGTTTGACCCCAAGGGAATACTAAACCCAGGGGTGAAGATCATCTAGGCGGTGCCACAGCCCGCGCGAGGAGCCGCGCCACCCGAACTGGCTCAGGGACCGACCCTTGCAGGGTGAACATCTCGATGACAGACTTCACCTCGGAGTCCTTCACCCCTGGCGATTTCCGAGCGAAGACTAGTTTCCCCGAACCAAGCTTGACCTTCAGCCTTCCCCCGAGCCTTTTGTACGCGTCGAGCTTAGGATATGGGTTCTCTGGGAAGTGGAGTCGTATGGCATCCTCAATCCCGGAAGTCTCCTTGTAAGTCAGGCAGATAACCGGGAGCCTGGTCCTCCTCGCCAAACCTTCAACGTCGACTATGTTGTAGAGGCTCAGAATCGCGCCTGAGACCAGGATGATGTTCACATCGTTTCTTTTCAACCTCCTGTAAAGAGCCGCAATTGACGAAGACGCATCGTCGCCACCGACAAGTGCCCTGCCTATGGCCAAGCCATCTACCACGAGGTCACTCCTCATCACCACTCCAGCCAGTGTGGAGTGTCGTTGACCGGGCCTGAAGCTCTCCGCTACTCCGAGCGCCCTTATCCCGGGCTTGTTGAGATGGAGCCTCACTCAAACCACCAGCTCGTGGCGGGACTGCTCCCATGCTTTTAACCTGCGCAGCGCCCGGCGGGGCGTGCCGAAAATATACAACATACCCGCTGGAACAGACCTCACCGAAGGAATCCTGACTATCGCTAGACGAGAGAAGCTAGAGACTGCTGGAATTGCGGCCATCGGCGGTGTCAGCAGGTTGAGGATAGGCTACTTCAACAGCAGTCTAAAGAAGTACGAAGAGCACGACTACGAGGGGTTCTTCGAAGTGACAAGCCTGATCGGTAACCTCAGCATCAAGGATGGCGAGCCCTTCCTCCACTTGCACGGCACATTTGGGAAGAGAGACATGAGCGTGATCGGCGGTCATGTGGTTTCTGCCTCTATCTTCCCTCTCCTGGAGGTGGTAATCACCCCCACCGATAATAGAGCTCTTCGGATGTTCGACGAGAAGCTAGGCCTAAACACAATCCAAAGAATAGAACCCATGTGATAGAAGACCGGATTAAAGTGGACGCGGAAAAGGGAGGGAGAAAATTCAGGACTTCAGGTGAGGCTCAGTCTAATGCCTTCAGGTCATGTGGACCTTCCCGTAACTCTGTGACATCACAGCCTCGATTCGAAGATTGTGGTCTGTCTTTAAGGCGTTTCCCGCCTGCCGGCCTTGCCGCACGCACTTCTTTCAGCGGACCGCCAAAGGAAGGTCTAGAACGGTCAGGAGCCCAGGCTTCGCGCTTCCGATCCTCTCGAGGGCGTGAACTACGAGGGCGACTGTGGCCGAGTCCCCGAAGACTCCCTTCTCGAATCTGAGTCTTAGGTCTGGGTCGCCTTTGACCTCTACGACATCGAAGTCGGCTGAGGTTATCGACATCTCCAGGTCGAGCCTGACTTGGCATTTTCCCGCCATGCCTTCTGCGAACTGTCTTACCCCCATGACATAGTCCTCCCCCCCGAGCACGGCATAGATGCCGTGCTTCAATCCCTCAAGCTTTGTCCCGAGAGAGAGCGCTATGAGGTGGGCCGATTCGTCGAGCCCGACGTGCCCGAGGGTTCCCTCGCGTACCTCCTTGTCGAACTTC
This sequence comes from uncultured Nitrosopumilales archaeon, assembly GCA_964533695.1. Lineage (GTDB taxonomy): Archaea > Thermoproteota > Nitrososphaeria > Nitrososphaerales > Gagatemarchaeaceae > UBA183. The sequence goes on from CAZHNH010000026.1 coordinate 1,939, forward strand.
GCCCTCGGAATCCCGATTCCGATCTTTGCCTGCAGTTGGCGTCTACGCCGGCTGACGTCAACAGACCTCACGACATGAATGCTAGTGGGATTTCTGCTCGCTGATGCCACGACCGCCGGGACCCAGTCCATAACGAAGCCGGGGTTGACGCCAACTCCTGCGATAGTCACCCCCTTCTCCTTAGCGAGAAGGTCCAGAGCCTGCGCCCCCTCCTTTCCGGAGAATTCAGGATACGCCATCTCCTCAGCCGTAGTGACAACGTCCAAGCCAGCGGAGACAGCTTTGGCAATATCCTCCATGATGTCCTTTACCCTGGACTTCGTTGCGAAGACTGCAGCCTCCGCGTCCGAGTCCGGGAGTTCTGAAAGGGATGCGGATACTCTTACTCCGAGAGGGAGGCCAGTCAGCTCTGCGACCGTCTTTCCGATTTTCTCGGGGTCGCTGTCGACAACCCCAACAACCGAATGCGACCTTGCAAGGAGGTACTTCAGAATTTCAGTGCCAATGGCGCCCATGCCGCAGAGGACGACCTTGACCACGACCTCTGACTGCTCTGTGAGCCTATTAAACGGATTCCTGAAAGTACATCTGATGGCGACAGGGC
>CAZHNH010000027.1:0-7753 GCA_964533695.1 uncultured Nitrosopumilales archaeon
TGTGCAACTTGTTGTGGGTCTCCAGAGGTATTAGCCGACCGGACCGTCTGGATGCCGTAACATTTCAAGAATGTTTCCGTTTCAGACTGACCAAGCCACTCCACCCCCGCACCCAGAGACTCTGCGACTATGGCGCTCGCCTCGCTCCGTCTCACCTCGAAATTAGGACGGGTCCCCTGTGGACTCTTCAGCCACTGACCGTATTGGGTGACACGGGCAAGTGCCTGGACTGCCAGTTCAGGGAAGGGATAGGACGGGATACGGTTCTTCCCGTCAGATAATGCACCGGAGACCCCCTTGCTCGCCATGAAGGTGCTCACGATTGGAAGCCTCGCGCGCATGTCCCTCGCCCCGCGAAGAATCTCTGAAGCAACTATGGTCGCCCTCTCGGCTATAGGAGGAATGAATATCACGATTAGACTGTCAATCCCAGCGTCTCCAGACACAGCCTTTATCGCACTGGCGTAATCAGTTGGAGTAGCACCGCCGCTCATGTCGACCGGGTTACGGGTTCCTGCGATTGGAAGGAGGAATTTCCGAAGCTTTTCCTGGGTTCTCCGAGAGAGTTCAGGAACTACGAGCCCCATGCTCTCACACGCGTCTGCAGCGAGGATCCCCGCTCCCCCAGCGTTGGTTATGATTGCCACTCTGTTTCCCTGCGGGACTGGCTGAGTGGAAAGCATCGCTGCCACGTCGAACATCTCGTCGAGGGAGTCGGTCCTAATCACCCCCGACTCCCTGAACAGAGCGTCGACCGTCACGTCAGAAGCTGCGAGCAAGGCACCGGTATGCGATTGCGTTGCCCTGAAACCGGCCACCGAGCGTCCGCTCTTCACCGCAACTATGGGCTTTTTCCTCGTGACCCTCTTGGCAAGCCTCGCGAACCGCCGGGAATCCCCGAATGACTCGATATATAGAAGAATGACGTCGATATTATCGTTGTCTTCCCAGTACTGTATTATGTCGTTTCCCGACACATCGGCCCTGTTTCCAGCGGAAACAAACTCTGCCAATCCAATCCCCAGTCTGTTCGCCAGATCCATCACCGCAATCCCTAAGGCCCCCGATTGCGACCAGAACCCAATCTTTCCAGGGATCGCCCTGAAGGGGGAGAACTGGCCGTTGAGACCTACGTCCGGGTCGGTGTTGACTATACCCATGCAGTTGGGTCCTATCATCCTCATTCCAGAACCCTTACAGATGTTGACAAGCTCCCTCTGGAGCGCCGCACCCTCGGGCCCAATCTCGGCGAACCCGGAGGAGATGACTACCAGCGCACGGACACCCTTGTCGGCGCATTCCCTAGCGATGTCAGCCGAAAACCTGGCAGGGACGACAAGAAAAGCCAGGTCGACAGGACCGGGACACTCGAGCACGGATTTGTAGGCGGCCACTGATTGAACAACATCAGCGTTCCTGTTCACGGGATACACCGGGCCGTTGAACCCGGTCTCAATCAGATTCCTGAAAAGTTCGCCCCCTATAGACCCTTTTTCCCTCGAAGCGCCGATCACGGCTATGCTCCTTGGTCTGAAGAAGTGCCCGACTGAGGCACTGGCCGTCTTTGTCGCTCTCTGTTCGAATGCCTCCACGGCTGCATGTGTCCTTGACGTCGGGAAGGACATCCGAATCTTTCCCGGCAGAATGCTCCTCTGAGTGGGGAACCCCAAGCTCTTGACGTAATCCATTAGGCTGTAATCTCGCGCCCTAATACTGACGTCGAAGACCCTAATCCCAGACTCGGAGGCCGCCGTGGACAGTCTCGTCAGTAGAATGGAGCCCAGACCCTTGCGCTGGAATGCAGGGGCCACGACGATGCCAACCTCCGCCGCTTCCCCACTGAGGATCCGGTAGCCTCCCTGTGCGACCAGGGAGGAGCCAAGTTGTGCAACGATGCTGAATCTGTTGGCTTCTGGAAGGAGCTCCTTTAGGAGCTTGGTTCTATCGCCATGAGGATAGTCGGGAAATCTCGCCTCGATCCCTTCGACGGACAGTGCTGCAAGCAAACGCCCTAACCCCTCTCTGTCGGAGCCCCGCGTCTTCCTCAGTCGGACGGTTCTCCCATCGCTCAGATTCGCTCTGTCAGGGTTCAAGGGGACGCCTCACGGCCGGCTGGCCGTCGTCGCTATAAACACCTCCGGACTCTGCACACGAGTCTAGTCAGGAAAGGAGTCCCAGAATGAGCCTGTCGCCGGGGGAGACTTGGAACCCTTGAATAAAGTGCACTGCTATGTCGTCTGCAACCACATGAAAGGGACTAATTGATCCACGGTCGTAAGACCCTGTCAACTGGGTGTCCCTGCCCGGAATCAAGCACGCCGAGTGGATAATCCACTCCGCTCTGTGAAGACGCCGCCGAAATTCACCGGCCGAACAGTCTGTCAGACAAACGCCTTCGCCTCATCCCCAGCGAGGCCTCTTCTTCCAACGGGACTCAGCCGCCTATGTGTTTTGTCTGAGGACCGACTTTGCTGCGAGCTTGATATCCGATGGTTTGACTGTCTTCCTGCCAGCGTGTGCTGCCAATTCGACAGCAGCCTTTGAGATCTGCAGGCCGACGGCCTCCAACTCGGACCTCAGCTCGATGGCCGCATCGTCACCAACGCGGTCCGCCCCGGCTTTCTTTATCACTCTGTAGACTGCCGCGAGGCCAAACTCCGAACTGGACATGGTTTACCTGGATATGGGGGATGTTTATGAACGTTTGGGCGATTGGACGCATTTTTTGACGTCTCTTGGTGATCTGAGGCAGGAAAAAGGACATACCAAGTCCTACGTTCGAGTTTACACCGAGAGCGGAAGGAGTGGTCTGAAATACTACCGAAGGGAGGCACAGGCATGCGTTTCATCGATTCACACGTTCACCTGTCCGAATATGGGGATGAAAGGGCGTGGACGGCGTTCGCGAGCTTCTCGGATATGACGCTTCTTTCGTCAGGAATCGATCGGGACACCTCCCTCGCCACTCTTCAACTAGCAGAGCGCATTAGGTGTGATCTAACGGTGAAGGCATTTGTCGGCTCCCACCCCTCAGAAGCGGAGGGAACCCCGGACATAGCCTGGTTCGAGGATGCCCTTGAGAAGGCGACGGGAGCCGGCGAACTTGGCCTGGATGCCAGTTATCCAGGCTTTGGGCCAGGTGGAGACCAAATCGTGTCTTTCAATCGACAACTGGAGGTGATAGAGAGATCCGGTAAACCTCTTCAGGTGCACTCCCGGGGGGCAGAAAGACAGTGTCTCGACACCCTGTCCAGCTATCGCTTAGGGAACGTGTTGATGCACTGGTTTGAAGGAGAAGCCGAACTTAGCGTAGTGCGCGACAGAGGCTATTTCGTCTCACTCGGCCCTGCTGTAATCCAGTCGAAGAAACTGCAAAGAATCGCTTCGAAACACGACCCTGCGCACCTCCTCGTTGAGTCCGACGGCCCGGTCGCGTTCAAGGCCCTTGGAGGGGCCGGGGGTCCAATGCTCATCCCTACGGTCATTTTCAAGCTCGCCGAGCTCTGGCGCGAACCATTTTCCGAGGCACAGGAGAGGGTGCTGCGGAGCAGTCTAGATTACCTCGGTTCAGGCGGGAAGACTTAATCACCCCACGTATCGGAGGGGGAGGCAGGTTTGGACAAGACCAGGAGGCTTTCCGAGATGATCCTTGAAAGACATCCAGAAGCCTTCAGCGCGGACTACGAGAAGAATAAGGTCGCGCTGAAGGAGCTTGCCCTAATTCCCTCAAAACAGCTGAGGAACCATATAGCAGGTTACATCGCAAAGACACTGAGGGAAGACAATGCCGAAGAAGAGGAAGAGGACGAAGCGATAGAGGAACCGAAGGAGGGATAGTCCTCGGCCCTGGAGAGCGCTGGGGTCAAGGTCGACGTGAGGCCAGTCTCGTCCATGCTGCCGCACGAGGAGATAATTCCTTCCCACGTAGACAGGATCGCGGCGGAACTCAGGAAAGAGAGCATCCAAAGGGATCCAATCATTCTCGACGCCGGAACCGGAGCAGTCCTAGACGGCATGCATAGGCTAGCCGCTTTCAGAAAAATCGGATTAGAAAACGCGGTATGCTGCCCCGTCGATTACGCTTCGAAGGGGGTTAGCATTCACAGGTGGGCTCGAGTGTACTCTCAAGGCAGGCGGGGTGACATCAGTCAGGCCCTACGCGATGCGGACATCTCGAAGAGGGCCACGCTTTCGGAAGCTTTTGCGGCCCTAGACGCACGCCGTTGTGGGCTTGCGGCGATGAACGCCCATGGTGTCTTCATTCCTGAGACACCCCTCGACTTGCAAGGAGCGTTTGCAGTCGTAAAGGGGCTGGACGCCATAGCCAGAGCGTCTGGGTCCAAAACAGACTTCGTTCCAGAAGACGAGGTGGACTCCGCCCTCCAGGATGAGGATAACGTCGTGCTTCTGGTCCAAAAGCTATGGAAGGATGATGTTCTTTCGGCTGCGCGTAGCGGCAGACTCTTCCCTTGCAAAACTTCCATGCACGTTATAGACCCAAGGCCAGTGGCAGTGAACGCCCCCATCGAAGAGTTGTCATCGATGACGGGCGCTCAGCTGAGAAAAAGGTTGCAGAATTCGGGCGGAAAACTACTCCCACATGGAAGCTATTATCAAGGGAGAAGGTATAAGGAAAGGCTCCTCCTCCTGAATGCCGATTGATTAGAGTCAAGTGCCTCGGTCACATCGGAACCAGCGTGGGAGCGAAGGAGGTCGAATTGCAGGAAGACATTATGGACGCTGCAGAAGTCGTCGAACGGCTAAGGTCACTTTCGCCAGAAGCAGACCCAGGATTTACCAAGTACAACACTCTCGTCTTAGTCGAGGATGGCGAAGCCTTCGTGCCGGCTGGTGCCAAGCGGACGGTGCGGAACGGGGATAATGTGGTTCTGATACCATTCTCACACGGAGGCTGAGATTGTGGAACTTGAGGTACTGAGCATTGTATTTGGCAACGAGATCGACCCAGACGAGGTCAAGGCTTCAATTGCCAAGAAGCTGCCAGGCGCTCTTGTGCAGACGGTGAATTCAAAGGCGGCTGCCAACGGAGCGTATGTGGACATGATCGTCGCGCAGACCCTACGCGCAAAAGGCGCTGGCGGCCTGCTTGCTAGGAAACCAGAGGTCGACCTCCTCCTTCGTCTCGCCCGCACGACACAGATTTCGAGAGCAATCGAATTAGTCGGCGCGAAGAAGGGGAAACCATTCCTGTTGGTGGTCGTAGGCCATGCGAGGAAGGTGGAGGGCGTCTACCCGGATGTCCTCCGTCGAGGGATGTTGCCGAGGCACCCGCTCTCCACTAGTGAATTGGAGAAAATAGAGAGCGCCGCGCTCCTGAACGTCGAGAAAGCTTAGGCGGCTCGCTTCAGCTTGGCGACGCTTAGTATGTCGTTGGGAGCTAGGACGGAGACTCCCGCGTATTCACCGAAGATCTGGATCAGGACGACCTTGTCAGGAGAGTCAAGATTTACTTTCCTTTCGACAGCTTCTGCGACCGCGTCGATCAACTGCCTATCGGCGTAGGGGGAATCGCGGGCTTCGATCGTAATCCTAAAGCTCTCGGCCGGGCCGATTGCTAGTGCAAGTTCCTTGACAGCAGCAACGATGTCCTCAATCTTCGTGTCGACCACCCGGTCCACAGGAATGACCCGCATGACAAATCTGATCTTGAAGGGCTCTGATCGCACGAATTCGCTTATGAAGGACATCAAGGCCTTCGGGTCCTCAACTTCGACTTCCAAAATGCCGTCATAGGCCGACCTCTCAATCGTCACCTTCCTTATGCCTGAAAGCAGCGCGACTTCTTTGAATTCGGCGGAAGCACGCGCTTCCAGGCCTTTAGCCGAAGTCACTATCAGGTTCAATGGTCTCCGTTCTCGTCCGTCACCCCAACGGGGCCCGTCCTTAAAACTTGGATTCCATTCCCCACGGCGCGGACCACCGTCGACTCCCTTCCGTCAAGCCGCCCTCCGTCAAGAATCAAATCGACGACATCACCCAGCTGTCGCGATGCTTCCAAGGCTGTACGAGAAGAAGGTTGTCCCGAGATATTCGCACTCGTTCCTGTTAACCACCCCCCACAGGATTCGATCAAATCGATGCAGAGTGGCATGGCCGGTACCCGCACGCCGAGGGTCCCACTCCCTCGATGGAGCGGGAACGGGAGATTGCGCTTCAGAGGAGCCACTATGGTGAGCGCCCCTGGCCAGAAGCGCGTCGCCAAGGCATTCGCCCGATCATTCATCCATACTAAGCCAGACGCCTTCGAGGCTGAAGAACACAAGATCGAGATTGGTTTGTCCTCCCTCTGCTTAACAGCAACAAGCCGGGTTACCGCTTTCTCGTTCGTTGGATCGCACCCGAGTCCGTACACCGTGTCTGTGGGGTAGACAATTACTCCCCCACCAAGTACGACCGAGACTGCGGTGGCGATGGATCCACTGTCAAATTTCACCGGCTGAAACAAGACTTGCCGAAGGAACCACCGAGAGCTTTAATAGGCTAATCGAAATCGCGCTCGCCGTCAAAATGTCCGAAGAGGACCAAGAGCTGGAAGAGGATTTCGACGAAGACCTTGACGAAGACGGCTGGGAAGAGGACTCCGACGAGGATGGGTTCTGAGCCCCTAGACGTTCGAGCCTCTCTCTGAATGAAACCCAGACCAAACTTAAGACCCCACTTCCTGTGACGCACTGCCGTCGACTTGACAGTCATACTGAACCTCAAAAACTATCCTCAGGTGATGGGAGAAGGTTCCCTGAGGATCGCAAGTGCGGCGGTGAAAGCCAAGTCAAAGACAGGAGTCGAAGTCATTGTCGCACCCCCAGGTCCTATGGTAGGCTTGGTTGCCTCTTCTACGCCTATTGCGGTATTCAGTCAGTCAGTCGGGAACGAGGCCGGTGGCAAGTCTACAGGGGCGTTCCTCCCCGAGGCGGTGAAGAGTGCGGGGGCCAGAGGGACACTCCTGAACCACAGTGAATCGCCCAAATCCATCACCGAACTAAAACAGCTTGTCCCGAGACTGAAGAGACTTTCGCTTGAGACATGCCTTTGCGCCGCCACCGCTGCGCAGGCGTTGACCCTGGCACGTCTAAAGCCGGAGTACATTGCCATTGAGCCCCCAGAACTAATTGGCTCCGGAATTCCAGTGTCCAAGGCAAAACCTGGCCTTGTCAGCACAACGGTGGAACGAGTCAGAAAGGCGGGATTCAAAGGCAAGGTGCTGTGCGGGGCTGGAATCGTTACCGGGGAGGACGTGACCCGGGCGATCACCCTTGGCGTGGATGGAATTCTTGTTTCAAGCAGCGTCGTAATGGCGGAAGACTGGGAGGCCAAGATTGTCGAGCTTTCTCGTTCTCTAAGATGAGAAAGCCCGCTATGCCTAAATATAATCCCAAAACGGCGCCCTCATGAGCAAGGCAGCAGGTATGAGTCAACTTACCCAAGGGAAGCCTAATCCGTTCGAAAACGCCCTCGAGCAGCTGAGGATCGCTGCCGAGTATCTGAAGCTCGAAGATGGCATACACCAAATGCTGGCACACCCGAAGCGTGAAGTTACAGTCTCTTTGCCGACGAAGATGGACAACGGTGACATTCACGTCTTTACGGGCTACCGCGTACAATACAGCGATGCAAGGGGGCCTAGCAAAGGGGGAATCAGGTATCATCCCAACGTAAGCTTGGATGAAGTCAAAGCCCTCGCCGCATGGATGACGTGGAAGTGCAGTGTAGCAGACATCCCCTTCGGAGGCGC